>NZ_JALIHH010000214.1:0-67677 GCF_022869435.1 Aeromonas sp. LsrichE-8G | reverse complement strand
CTAAAGCGCCAGTTGGGCGTCAAATATGACACCGCCTGGATGCTCAAGCACAAGCTGCTGCAAGCCATGAAAGAGTCCGATGACAAGCAGCCCATCAGCGGCATCATTCAGCTCGATGATGTCTACTGGGGTGGCGAGCGCCGTGGCGGCAAACGGGGTCGGGGCGCGGCAGGCAAGACGCCGTTTGTGGCAGCAGTGGCCCTGAACAAGGAAGGACATCCAATCAAGATGCGGATGACGGTGGTCGATGGTTTCAAAACCAAGTCCGTTGCTGATTGGGCAAAACGGCATATTGCCAGTGGTAGCGCGGTGATATCCGATGGATTGGCCTGTTTCAAAGCGGTCAAGGAGGCCAATTGTGAGCACCTGGGTGTTGTCACCGGGGGCAACCTGGACTGGCTGGATCATCCGGCATTCAACTGGGTAAACACGATGATAGGAAATGTGAAAAACTCGCTGCGGGGCAGTTGCCATACGCTCGGAGCGAAGCATTTACCAAGGCATCTTGCGGAATACTGCTTCCGGTTTAATCATCGTTTTGACCTCAAGAGCATGTTGGTTGAATTGGGGCATGCAGTCGTGGCAAGCCCTCCGATGCCATATCGGCTCTTGAAGCTGGCTGAGGGTCATGGGTAATCAGGAAAGCGTATGGCATATGGATTTAGGGACTCAGAATACTTTTTTCTGAAAATCAAGGCGGCCTTCCCCGGAAAGCCGCGATGAACCTAAAAAAACCGCCCCGGGGGGCGGCTTTCTCACAGGGATGAACGCTGTCATCAGGCAATCAGCTTGTAGATGATGCCGGACATGGCGATGAGGCCGATGAGGGTGACGAAGCCGTTGCTGAGGTTGCCGGCATATTTGCGCATGGCCGGCACCTTGGCGATGGCGTACATCGGCATCAGGAAGAGCAGCATGGCGATGATGGGGCCGCCCAGATCTTCAATCATGCCGAGGATGCTCGGGTTGATGGTGGCCACGGCCCAGGTGGTCAGGATCATGAAGACCGCGGTCACCTTGTTCAGCTGCTTGACGTCGACGTTCTTGCCCTTCTCGCGCAGGGACTTGGCCATCAGGCCGTTCATGCCCTCTTGCGCACCCAGGTAGTGACCCAGGAAGGACTTGCTGATGGCAACCATGGCGATGAGCGGTGCCACGGTGGCGATCACCGGGTTGTCGAAGTGGTTGGCCAGGTAGGAGAGGATGGAGATGTTCTGCTCCTTGGCCGCCGCCAGGTCAGCCGGGGAGAGGCTCAGCACGCAGCTGAACACGAAGAACATTACCGTCATCACCATCATGACGTGGGCGCCCAGCAGGATGTTGCTGCACTTCTTCTCGGCGTTGGCGCCGTAGCGGCCTTTGTTGTCCACCGCGAAGGAGGAGATGATCGGGGAGTGGTTGAAGGAGAACACCATCACCGGGATGGCCAGCCACAGGGTCTTGATGAAGTCGCCGTTGAAGGCCTCACCCAGCGCAGGGGCTTCGGTGATGATGGCACCGTTCCAGTGCGGGATCAGGTAGAGCGCCAGGCCCATCAGGGTGACCACGAACGGGAAGACCAGCACGCTCATCGCCTTGACGATGACCTGGCCGCCCAGGCGAACGATCGCCATCAGACCCAGGATCAGCACCAGGGAGAGGATGGCACGGGGAGGTGCCGTCATGCCCAGCTGGTGCACCATCAGGCTCTCGACGGTGTTGGTAATGGCCACGGAGTACATCAGCAGGATGGGGTAGATGGCGAAGAAGTAGAGCAGGGTGATGAACTTGCCTGCGGTCTTGCCGAAGTGCTCTTCCACCACCTCGGTGATGTCGCCGTCACGGGTGGAGCCGGACAGCACGAAGCGGGTCAGGCCACGGTGGGCGAAGAAGGTCAGCGGCAGGGCCAGGATCAGCATGGCGACCAGCGGCCACAGGCCACCGACACCGGCATTGATCGGCAGGAAGAGGACACCGGCGCCGATGGCGGTACCGTACAGACCCAGCATCCAGACCACGTCGGCCTTGTTGATGCCACGGGAGGAGGCTTTGCTCAAGCTGCCTTCAACTGCAATGTTCATGTCAGACATAGGGGTGTTCCTGTCATCAAGGAAAGTGGGATCTTAACTTGTCAGTGGGCCTGGGCCCGGTTCCTTTCCCTGGAACTCCAGCTATTCGTCCTGTTTGTTCCTCCGCCCCGGCCATCCGGCCGCCACTCCCTGTGGCAACCTGATTGCAACAAACACGGGCGGGGAGTCGTAATACAGAGGGGATCGTGCTCGCTCGTTAACAACGGGATAACGCTCACCTCATCCGATGAGATGACTCTAGTTAAAAGGCCCTATTAATCACAGCGTTTTTTTGAATTAATCAACCAAAGTTTGATTGGAATCGCCTTTCCGTCGCTTCAGATCACACTTGAATCGCCATATTGCGATTTTTTTTTAACATATAAACTTTTTGATGTGATCCACCTCACCCTTGAAACGCGCAACAATTTTGTCACAATCCCCTCATTGCCCCCCGATTGTCTCCCGTCGCCCCATGGCGTACCCTTTGTGTCCGCCCCTTTTCTGCGTACCGACCATGACCCTCTCCCGCACCGATCTCGCCGAGCTGGCCGTGTTTGCCGCCGTCGCCCGTCACCGCAGTTTCAGCAAGGCCGCCCTCGAGCTCGGGGTCTCCGCCTCGGCCCTGAGTCATGCCCTCAAAGGGCTGGAGAGTCGCCTGGCCGTCAGGCTGCTCAATCGCAGCACCCGGGCCGTGGTGCCGACCGAGGCGGGCGAACGGCTGCTGGCCCAGGTACTGCCGACCCTGGGGCAACTGGAGACGGCACTGGCGGAGCTGACGCGCCACGCGGGCGAACCCGTGGGCAGGCTCAGGCTCTGTGCCCCCCGAGCCGCCATCCAGGAGGTGCTGGCCCCGGTGCTCATCGACTATCTGGTGCGCTACCCGCGCATGCAGGTGGAGGTGGAGGAGCTGGAGCTGATGCCCCGCCTCATCGAGGATGGCTACGACGCCGCCCTCTTCTACGGCGACCTGCTGCCCCAGGAGATGATCTCGGTTCCCCTGGGCCCGCAGCAGCGCTATCTGGTGGTGGGCTCCCCCGACTATCTGGCACGGCGTGGCACCCCTCGCCACCCCTCGGATCTGCGCCAGCACGACTGCATCGGTTATCGGCTCACGCCCCATCACCACTATCGCTGGGCCTTTGCCGCCGAGGGGGAACTGCTGGAGATCGAAGTGACGGGCCCGCTCACCACCAGCACGCCCGCGCTCTACCTGGGGGCGGCCGAGGCGGGGCTCGGGCTCGCCTACTGCCACGAAGGGGAGGTGTTCGACGCCCTGGCATCGGGGCGGCTGGTGAGCGTGCTGGATGACTGGAGCCCCAGCTTTGCCGGGTTCAACCTCTTCTATCCGGGCCGGCACCAGCTGGGGCAAGGGCTGCGAGCCCTGATCGACATGCTGAAGGAGTATCACAGGATCCGCTGATTGATGAAATACATTCAGCAATTCATCAAATGAAAGCCTGATTATCAATTAAACCATAAGAAACTAGACTGTCTGCTCGATTCCGGCCCTTTTCCCGAGTACAGATATGTCCGCCTACTTCCGCCTGCGTCAACGGGCCATGGCCCGCCGTTTCTGGGGCTATGCCCTCCCCTCCGTCATGGCCATGCTGGTCTCCGGCGCCTACTACCTGGTGGACGGCATCTTCGTCGGCCACTACGTGGGGGCCGCCGGCCTTGCCGGCATCAACCTGGTCTATCCGGTCATCATGGTGCTCATCGGCCTCGCCGCCATGATCGCCATGGGGGCCGCCACCGCCATCTCCTTCCAGCAGGGCGCCAGGAACCTCGCTCTGGCCCGCCAGGCTCTGGTCAGCGCCCTCTGGCTGCTGCTGATCCTGGGCACGGTAGCGCCGCTGCTGCTGCACCACTGGCACACCGATATCCTGCAGGCCTTGGGAATGGCCCCCGGCACCGACACCTGGCAGCAGGCCAGCGACTACCTCACCTGGATTGGCGGTGGCACCCTGCTGCTCGCCAGCAACCTGGCGGTGCCCTACCTGCTTCGCAACGACGGCCGCCCTCGCCTCGCCATGGTACTGGTGAGCGGCGGCGCCCTCCTCAACATCCTGCTCAACTACATCATGGTGGGCCGGCTCGGGCTCGGCCTCACCGGCACGGCCCAGGCCACCCTCCTCTCGGAGGCCATGGTCAGCCTGCTCGGCCTGGGGTACTTCTTCACCCGCCACGCCCGGTTGCGGCTGACCTGGCGCCAGCTGGTGCCCCGCTTCCCGGCCATGCCCGGCCTGCTCTTCACCGGGCTGCCGAGCCTCATCGCCCAGTTCAATCTGGGGCTGCTGTTGCTGCTGCACAACAGCCAGCTGATGGTGCACGGCACGGTCAAGGATCTGGCGGGCTTCACCGTGGCGGGGTACACGGAGGCGGTCTTCATCGTCATCCTGCAGGGACTGGCGTTTGGCATCCAGCCCCTGGTGAGCCAGGCAGCCGGGGCCGGGCGCCATCGCGACCTCCAGTTCCTGATGGCGATGGGGCTCAAGATCACCCTGGTCTATGGCCTGGGGGTCTGGCTGATTGTCCAGCTGCTGCCGCAGCCGGTCGCCATGCTCTACACCGGGGATCAGGACGCAGAGCTGCTCGCCGCCGCCATCAGCAGCCTGACCCTCAACCTCGCTGCCCTGCCCCTGGAGGGGATCGTCATGTTCGGCATCGTGCTGTTGCAGGCCATGGCCCGCACCCGCCAGGCCCTCGTCATCTCTGTGGCCAAGACGGTGCTGCTGCTGCCCCTCATCTTCCTGCTGCCCCTCTGGTGGGGGCGCGACGGGGTCTTGATGGCACAGCCCGCCACCGTGCTGCTGCTGACGCCCCCCCTGTGCTGGCTGCTGTGGCGGGAGTGGCGGGCCCTGAGCCCTGCCGGAGGGCGTGCTTCCGTCCCCATGCAACGGGCGCTGACCGCCCCCTGAGGCCCGCCCGGCGTCCCCCCACAAACGTCGCCCATAAAAAAAGTCCCCGCATGCGGGCAATGCTGTTCAGATAAGCACATTTTTGACTAATTATTCATAAATGCGACTTGAGTTGGGGGAGCAAGGCTGTTTCCAGTCGATGTTCCTTCAGCCTTTATCCAGCGTGGCTTGCAATAGAAAGAGGGAGGCATCATGCCTCCCTCATTTTTTAGCCCTGATACTACGTGGACTGGAACTCAAATTCTCTTAAGTGAACAGCATTGCCCGCATGCGGGGACTTTTTATTGGAAGCGGCAGATCAGCAGTAGCCGTAACCCAGCAGACGCTGGTAGCGCTGCTCCAGCAGTTGCTCGCTGTCGAGGGGGCGCAGGGCATCCAGATCCTGCTTGATGCGTGCTTTCAGGTGCTTGGCCATCTTCTCCACGTCGCGGTGGGCACCGCCGAGGGGCTCCTCGACGATGTTGTCGATGAGCTTCAGCTCCTTCAGGCGCTGGGCGGTGATGCCCATGGCATCCGCCGCCACCGAGGCCTTCTCGGCGCTCTTCCACAGGATGGAGGCGCACCCTTCCGGGGAGATGACGGAGTAGGTGGAGTACTGCAACATGTTGACCCGATCGCCCACGCCGATGGCGAGAGCGCCGCCGGAGCCGCCTTCACCGATCACGGTGCAGACAACCGGCACGGTCAGGCCGGCCATGACTTTCAGGTTGCGGGCGATGGCTTCGGACTGGCCACGCTCCTCGGCACCGACGCCGGGGTAGGCACCCGGGGTGTCGATGAAGGTGATGATCGGCATCTTGAAGCGCTCGGCCATCTCCATCAGGCGCAGGGCCTTGCGGTACCCTTCCGGGCGCGGCATGCCGAAGTTGCGCTTGATCTTCTCCTTGGTCTCGCGACCCTTCTGGTGACCGATGATCATCACGGGCTCGCCGTCGAGACGGGCGATGCCGCCGACGATGGCCTTGTCATCGGCATAGGCGCGATCCCCGGCCAGCTCGTCGAAATCGGTGAAGATCTGCTCGATGTAGTCGAGGGTGTAGGGGCGCTGGGGATGACGTGCCATCTGGGATACCTGCCAGGCCCCCAGATCGCCGAAGATCTTCTTGGTCAGCTCTTCGTTTTTCTTCTCCAGCCGGCGAATGTCTTCGCTGAGATCCACGGCACTGTTGTGCTCGCTCACATGGCGCAGTTCATCGATCTGTGCCTGCAACTCGGCGATCGGCTGTTCAAAATCCAGAAAAAGACTCATAGGGACAATAGATCCTCTAATCAAAAACCAATTCAACCCGCTCTCGTCCAAGCAGGACTCGCAAGTCATCTATCAGTTGATCGGTGGGCGTCACCCGCCACTCGGTACCGAGCGTCAATCGCACCCGGGAACCGGGGCGACGATAGTTTACCTGAACCGGACAGACTCCGGCACGGGCGGGCTCCAAAATCTCGCACAAACGCGGGAAAAAGCGCTCGTCAATGCGTTGTTCATCGAGGGAGATGCGGATTGCCCTGGCAAAACGCTCCCTCGCATCGTTGATATCCAGCAACTCGCGGGCCGACATTTTAAGGCCACCGGAGAAGTCATCAAAGCTGACCTGTCCAGAAACCACTAAAATACGGTCTTTTTGCATCAATTCTTCGTATTTTTCCAGCGCTTCACTGAACAGGGTCACATCCAGACGGCCGGATCTGTCGTCCAGGGTGAAGATCCCCATCTTGTTGCCGCGCTTGGTCACCATGCTGCGCGCCGCGATCACCAACCCCGCCGCCGTGGTCACCGTATCCCGGGAGGTGGGATGCAGATCGCACAACCGACCCGAGGTGTAGCGCCGCAGCTCGCTGCTGTACTGGTTGATGGGGTGACCGGTGAGGTAGAGCCCGAGGGTCTCGCGTTCCCCTTCCAGCCACACCTTGTCAGGCCAGTGCGGCACGTTGGCGAACGCCTTCTTGACGTCGTCGATCTCCTCCGTGAGCACGCCGAACATATCGACCTGCCCCACCGCCTGGGCCTTGGCGTGCTGCTCGGCGGCGCGCATCGCCTCCTCCAGGGTCGCCATCAGGGCGGCGCGGTGGGGGCCGAGCCTGTCCATGGCGCCGGAGAGGATGAGCTTCTCCATCACCCGTTTGTTGAGCTTCTTGATGTCGACCCGGTTGCAGAAATCGAACAGGTCGCGGAATGGACCGTCCCGATCCCGCGCCTCCAGGATCGCCTCGATGGGCCCTTCCCCTACTCCCTTCACCGCGCCGATGCCGTAGACGATGTGGCCGTCCTCGTTGACGCTGAAGCGGTAGCGGCCGGTGTTGACGTCCGGCGGGATCACGGTCAGCCCCATGCGCTGACACTCGTCCACCAGGGTCACTATCTTGTCGGTGTTGTCCATGTCCGCGGTCATCACCGCCGCCATGAACTCCGCCGGGAAGTGGGTCTTGAGCCAGAGGGTCTGGTAGGAGACCAGCGCATAGGCAGCGGAGTGGGACTTGTTGAAGCCGTAGCCCGCAAACTTCTCCACCAGATCGAAGATCTTCATCGCCAGTTCGCCGTCGACGCCGTTCTTGACCGCCCCCTCCTCGAAGCCCGCCCGCTGCTTGGCCATCTCTTCGGGTTTTTTCTTGCCCATGGCCCGGCGCAGCATGTCCGCGCCACCCAGGGTATACCCCGCCAGGGTCTGGGCGATCTGCATCACCTGCTCCTGGTAGAGGATGATGCCGTAGGTGGGCTCGAGTATGGGTTTGAGGCTTTCGTGCTGCCACTTCTCGTCCGGGTAGGAGATGGCCTCCTTGCCGTGTTTGCGCTCGATGAAGTTGTCCACCATGCCCGACTGGAGCGGGCCCGGGCGGAACAGGGCCACCAGCGCGATCATGTCTTCGAAGCAGTCGGGCTGCAGCCGCTTGATGAGGTCCTTCATGCCGCGGGATTCGAGCTGGAACACCGCCGTGGTCTCGAAGCGCTGCAAGAGGGCGAACGACTTCTTGTCGTCGATGGGGATGGCGGCGATGTCGACCGGCGGCTTGCCCTCTTTGGCAAGACGGGGGTTTATCATGCCAAGGGCCCAGTCGATGATGGTGAGCGTTCGCAGACCCAGGAAGTCGAACTTCACCAGGCCCGCGTACTCCACGTCGTTCTTGTCGAACTGGGTGACCGGATGATGCCCCTCGTCGTCGCAATAGAGCGGCGCGAAGTCGGTGATCTTGGTAGGCGCGATCACCACGCCACCGGCGTGCTTGCCGGCGTTGCGCACCACCCCTTCCAGGCGGCGGGCCATGTCGATGAGGTCCTTGACCTCCTCGTCTTGCTCGTAGAGCTCCGGCAACTTGGGCTCGGCTTCGAACGCCTTGGCCAGGGTCATGCCCGGATCCGGCGGGATCAGCTTGGAGATGCGATCCACAAAACCGTAGGCGTGGCCCAGCACACGGCCGACGTCCCGCACCACCGCCTTGGCCGCCATGCTGCCGAAGGTGATGATCTGGGATACCGCCTCCCGGCCGTACATCTCGGAGACGTGATCGATCACCTCGTCGCGCCTGTCCATGCAGAAGTCGACGTCGAAGTCGGGCATGGAGACCCGCTCGGGGTTCAGGAAACGTTCGAACAGCAGGTCAAATTCCAGCGGATCCAGGTCGGTGATCTTGAGGGCATAGGCCACCAGCGACCCCGCCCCCGAGCCCCGGCCCGGACCGACGGGGATGCCGTTGTCCTTGGACCACTGGATAAACTCCATCACGATGAGGAAGTAACCCGGGAAGCCCATCTGGTTGATCACTTTGAGCTCGATGTCGAGACGCTCGTCATACTCGGGACGACGCTCGGCCCGCACCGCCGGATCCGGGAACAGGAAGGCCAGCCGCTCCTCCAGCCCTTCCTTCGACTTCATGACCAGGAAGTCTTCGGTGGTCATGTCGCCGGTGGGGAAGTTGGGCAGGAAATACTCGCCAAGGCGCACCGTCACGTTGCAGCGCTTGGCGATCTCCACCGTGTTTTCCAGGGCTTCCGGGATGTCGGCAAACAGCTCCGCCATCTCCTCCTGACTGCGCAGGTACTGCTGGGGGCTGTAGCGGCGCGGTCGGCGCTTGTCCATCAGGGTATAGCCGTCGTGGATGGCGACCCGGATCTCGTGGGCATCGAAGTCATCGGCGGTGAGGAACACCACCTCGTTGGTGGCAACCACCGGCAGTTCGAACTCGGTGGCAATGGCCACCGCCATGTGGAGGTAGACCTCCTCGTCCGGGCGGCCGGTACGCAGCAGCTCCAGGTAGTAGGCATCCGGGAAGTGGGTCTGGTAGAAGGCGAGGCAATGCTCCACCATCTGGCGGTTGCCCTTGAGCAGGAACTTGCCCACATCCCCCTCGCGCCCGCCGGAGAGGACGATCACCCCCTTGGCATGTTCGCCAAGCCAGGCCTTGTCGATGACGGGGCGCCCCTGCACATGGCCGCGCTGATAGCCGCGGGAGATGAGCAGGGTGATGTTCTGGTAGCCGTCGTTGTCCATGGCGAGCAGGGTGAGGCGAAACTGCTCGTCCCCAAGCTCGTCGCTCTGCACCCAGAAATCCGCCCCGACCAGGGGCTTGATCCCCTTGCCGTGGGCAGAGCCGTAGAAGCGCACCAGGCCGCACATGTTCATCTGGTCCGTCAGGGCCAGGGCCGGCATGTTGTTGGCGGCGGCTGCGGAGACGATGGGACCGATCTTCTGCAGGCCGTCGACCATGGAGAAGTCGGAATGCACCCTCAGGTGGATGAAACGGGGATCAGCCATGGTCACGCCCTCTCATTGCGCAAGCAGAAATCGTTCAGACAGATCGGCATCGGTTATTCGATCCCCAGGGCGCGGCGCACCGGCTTGAAGCTCTGACGGTATTCGGGCAGCGGGCCCCGTTCGGCCAGAATGGCGAGGTGCTCCGCCGTCGGGTAGCCCTTGTGGCGGGCGAAACCGTACTCGGGATGGCGGCTGTCCAGCTCGGTCATCTCGGCGTCCCGGGTCACCTTGGCGAGGATGGAGGCGGCGCTGATGGCGGCCACCAGGCTGTCCCCCTTGACCACGGCGCGGACCTCCATCGGCAATCTGGGGCAGCGGTTGCCGTCGATGAAGACCAGCTCGGGCGTCACCTTGAGCCCCGCCACGGCGCGCTGCATCGCCAGCATGGTGGCGTGCAGGATGTTGAGCTCGTCGATTTCCGCCGGGCTGGCGCGGCCGATGGCATAGGCCAGCGCCTTCTCTTTGATCTCGCCAAACAGGGCGAGCCGCTTCTTCTCGGAGAGTTTCTTGGAATCGGCGAGGCCAAGGATGGGATTGGCAGGATCCAGGATCACCGCGGCGGTGACCACGTCACCCACCAGGGGGCCGCGACCCACCTCGTCCACCCCGGCAATCAGCTTGTCTTCGGGAATATCGATCGTCATCTCATAGCCTTGAATCAAAACCGGCCCCGCAGGGCCAGTATCAGCACAACATCACGCCTGACACACAGGCAGAGCCCACTAACGCTCCAGCAGCGCGGCAACCGCTTCCGCTGCCTGCACATCCGCATTGCAGCGGATCTTCTCGTGCAACCGGGTGAAGGTGGTGATGAGCTCGCTGTTGTCATGGTCCAGCAGCTTGCTCACCTCTTCCACCAGGTTGGCCGGGGTGCACTCGTGCTGGATGAGCTCGGGCACCAGCATCTTGTCCGCCAGCAGGTTCGGCAGGGAGACATAATCCGTCTTCACCAGCCACTGGGCCAGCAAGTAGCTGAAGGGTTTGAGCTTGTAACCGACCACCATGGGCTTTTTCACCAGCATGGCCTCGAGGGCCGCGGTGCCGGAGGCGAGCATCACCACATCGGCGGCAATCATGGCCTCGCGGCCCTGGCCGTCCAGCAGCACCATGTCGAGCTCCGGGGCCACCTCGGCCTTGATGGCGAGGAACTGCTCGCGCCGTTTCTGGTTGACCAGAGGCACGATGAAACCGAGATCCGGGTTGTGCACCGTCAGGTGCTTGCACGCCTCGAGGAAGACCGGCGCCATGAAGCCCACTTCCGCCGTGCGACTCCCCGGCAGTACCGCCAGCCAGCGACGGGCGGGATCGATGCCGAGGGCCTCGCGCACCGCCCCTTGATCCGGGACCAGCGGAATGTCGTCCGCCATGGTGTGGCCGACGAAGCGACAGGGGGCATCGAAACGGTCGTAGAAGGCTTTCTCGAACGGCAGGAAGGCGAGCACCATGTCGGTGGCCGCCTTGATCTTGTGAATGCGGCCCTGACGCCAGGCCCAGACGGAGGGACTGACATAGTGGACCGTCTTGATACCGGCGCGGCGCAGTTTCAGCTCCACCCCGATATTGAAATCCGGTGCATCCACACCGACGAAAATGTCGGGGGGATTGGCGATGAAGTGGCGCAGCAGTTCGCGGCGCACCTGGAGGATGCGGGGCAGACGGCCCAGCACCTCGGTGATGCCCATGACGGAGAGCTCCTCCATCTCGAACAGCGCCTTCACGCCGAGAGCCTGCATCCGCGGCCCGGCGATCCCTTCGAACTGCGCATCCGGGTAGCGGGCTTGCAGTTCGCGCACCAGCCCTGCGGCCAGGATGTCGCCGGAGGTCTCTCCGGCGACGATGCCGATGCGAATGGGATCAGGCACGGATGATCCCGCGCTCGTTGTCCTTGAGGAAATCCACATAGAGCTGGATGGCAGGTTCGCTCTGGGCCATCTCGCTCAGCACGGGCATCACCTCTTCAATGGTCTTGCCGGAGCGGAAGATCTCCTTGTAGGCGCGCTTGACGGCAGAGATCGCCTCGGCGCTGAAGCCACGACGACGCAGGCCTTCGGAGTTGACCCCGAACGGCTTGGCGTAGTTGCCGGCAGCCATCACGTAGGGCGGCACGTCCTTGTTCAGGGCAGCGCAGCCGCCGACGAAGGCGTGGGAGCCGACGCGGCCGAACTGGTGAATGGCAGACAGACCGCCGAAGATCACGAAGTCACCGATGTGCACATGGCCCGCCAGGGTGGCGTTGTTGGCGAAGATGCAGTTGTCACCGATGATGCAGTCGTGGGCAACGTGAACGTTGACCATGAACAGGTTGCCGCTACCCACCTTGGTCAGGCTCTGGTCCTGGGTGGTGCCGCGGTGCACGGTGCAGTTCTCGCGAAACACGTTGTTGTCGCCGATCTCGAGGAAGGTGCGCTCGCCGGCGTACTTCTTGTCCTGGCAATCCTCACCGATGGAGGTGTGCTGGAAGATCTTGTTGCCGCGACCGATCTTGGTCGGGCCCTTGATCACCACGTGGGAGCTCACCCAGGTGTTGTCACCGATTTCCACCTCGGCACCGATGACGGTGAAGGGGCCGATTTCAACCCCTTTGCCGATGACGGCAGACTCATGGACGATGGCGGTGTCGTGGATGATGGCAGTCTGATCGATCACGGTTATACCTCGCGCTTGGCGCACATCAGTTCGGCAGTACAGACCACTTCACCGTCGACGGTGGCGACACCGGTGAACTTGGCGATGCCGCGACGCTCCTTCAGGAACTCCACATCCAGCACCAGCTGATCGCCGGGGCCCACCGGGCGCTTGAAGCGGGCATTGTCGATGGAGGCAAAGTAATAGAGCTCGTTGGGGGACGGCTTGCCCACCATGGTGAAGGCCAGGATACCGGTGGCCTGGGCCATGGCTTCCAGGATCAGCACGCCGGGGAAGACCGGCTTGGCCGGGAAGTGGCCCTGGAAGATCGGCTCGTTGAACGAGACGTTCTTGATGGCGCGCAGGGTCTTGCGCTCATCGCTGATCTCGTAGTTTTCCACCTTGTCCACCATCAGGAACGGATAACGGTGGGGCAGCAGATCCATGATTTCCTGGATGCCCAGGCTCTTCTTTTCAGTAGTCAAAACAGTACCCTATACCAATCGTGATTATTCTTGATCCAGCTTTTTCTCAAGCTTGCTCAACCGCTTGTGCATCTCTTCGATACGCATCACCCGGGCGGCGGTCTTGCGCCACTCTTTATTGGTTTGCAGGGGGATGCCGGAAGAGTAGATACCGGGCTCGGTGATGGGACGCATCACCATGGCCATGCCGGTGACGGTGGCCTGGTCGCAGATCTCCATGTGCCCGTTAAAGACGGAGGCACCACCAATGATACAGTATTTGCCGACCTTGAGACTACCGGCCATCACGGTGGAGCCCGCCACGGCAGTGCCGTAGCCGATCTCGACGTTGTGGGCGATCTGGCACTGGTTGTCGATGATGACGTTGTCAGCGATGCGGGTATCTTCCAGCGCACCGCGGTCGATGGTGGTGCAGGCACCGATCTCGACCCGGTTGCCGATGGTCACGCCGCCGAGCTGGGGGATCTTGATCCACTCGCCGCGCTCGTTGGCATAACCGAAACCGTCTGCCCCGATCACGGTGCCGGCCTGTACCAGACAGTCCGTGCCCAGGGTCACGTTGTGATAGAGGGTGACGTTGGCCCACAACCGGGAGCGCGCTCCCAGTCGGGTATCCTTGCCAACGAAACAGCCCGGGCCGATGCGCACATCGTCACCCAGCACGACGCCGGATTCGATCACCGCATTGGCACCGATGGCCACTCTCTCGCCCAGTTGCACGTCCGCCGCGATGACGGCGCTCGGATGGATATCCATGGCCGGCTGCGGGGTGGTGTCCAGCAGTTGGGCAACCCGGGCAAAGCCCACATAGGGGTCTTTGAGCACCAGGGCGTTGGTGGGGCAAAACGGCAGGTCTGCCTCGGTGATGAGCACGGCAGTGGCCTTGCTCTGCTCCAGAAAATGCCGGTACTTCTTGTTGGACAGGAAGGCTATCTCCCCCTCCCCGGCTTTTTCCAGTGTCGCGACCTTGCGAATTTCCCGGGTCCCATCCCCATGGACCTCGGCCCCCAGTTGCTGGGCCAGCTGTGCGAGAGTGAATGCCATCAATTAGTTGCTCTTGCTAACCTGAGAAATAACCTGGCCGGAGATGTCCAGCTTGCTGGCTGCATACGGGGCGGCGTTGCGCTCCAGCACCAGATCGTAGCCATTGCTCTTGGCGATGGCGTCGATGGCAGCCTGCACCTTGGTCAGGATCTTGTTGCGCTCTTCGGACTGACGGCGACCGTTGTCCTGTTCAAACGCCTGACGCTTCTGGTTGAATTCCATTTGCAGCTTGGCCAGCTTCTCCTGGCTCTGCTTCTTCTGTTCGGCGCTCATGAAGGCTTCGTCCTTCTTGAACTTCTCGACCAGTGCCTGACCGTCGGACTCCAGCTTCTGCAGTTCACGCATGCGCGGCTCGAACTCGCCCTTCAGCTTCTTGGCAACGGCTTCACGCTGGGGCAGCTTTTGGAAGACTTCGCCCATGTCGACCACGGCAATCTTGGTCTCAGCGAAGGCAGAACCCATGCCGGCAGCCATCAGTGCAAAGCTCAAACCAGCTACTTTCAACGCTTTATTCACACTTACTCCTTGGTCCCTCGGTCGAGGGCTACCTGATTTACCTGATTGTGCAAGCGATCCACGAGATCGTCTTGTTACCTGGTGAGGCACGCAAACGCGCGACCCATCATGCTTCCCCCCGCCATGGCGGGGGGGCGTCCGCTCCCCTTAGAAGGTACGGCCGATGTTGAAGGAGAAGACTTGGGTGTCGTCCCCTTCGTATTTCTTGATTGGTCTTGCCAGCACGAACACCAGCGGGCCCATGGGAGAGAGCCACTGCAGCGACAGGCCGGTCGACATCCGGATGTTGCTCGGGTCGGAGTAGTCCATCAGATAGTTGCAACCACTGAAGCAACGGTTCTGATACTGGCTGTAGTCGAAGTGGGTATCCCACACGGAACCGGCGTCGATGAAGAAACTGGTCCGCAGCTGGGGCTGATAGGTCTCGGAGGCAAAGGGCGTCGGCACGATCATTTCCAGCGAGGCCACCGCCAGGGCGTTGCCCCCGACCGAGCTGTCAGTGCCCTGGATGACGTCGTTACCACTCAGGTTGTAGTAGTAGAGCGCCTTCGGACCGACTGTGTTGCTCTTGAAACCGCGCAGGGTATCGAAACCACCGGCGTAGTAGTTCTCGAAGAACGGCAGGACGTGCTCGTAATCGCCATTGGTGCCGTAGCCATCGCCGTAGGAGGCACGGGCCTTGGCCAGCATGACCCATTTGTGATCGGCATCAAACGGGAAGTAGTGGGCATCTTCTGCGTTGAGCTTGAAGTACTGCAGATCCATGCCGGGCACCGTCACCTTGGCGTTCACCCGCTGGCGGTCACCGGAGGTCGGGAACTGACCCTTGTTGAGGGTGGAGCGGGTCCAGCCGGCGGTGACGTCCACGGTGTTGAACACCATGCGGTTGTCGCCATCCAGATTGCCGTTGTAGACCTTCCAGAACTCGTCCACCTGTACATAGGGGTTGGGCTGGGACAGTTTGTTGTTTTCGTAGCCCAGGCTGAAGTCGAGACGGTTGTTCTCGTTGACCGGGAAGCCGCTGGAGAGACGGAAACCGACGGTGGTGTTCTCGTAGTCCACGATGTTGGCGTCGGCCGCACTGAACTTGTTGTAGTAGAGACGGCCGCCCAGGCTCACCCCGTCCACGGTGAAGTAGGGGTCGTTATAGCTCAGGTCGACGCTCTTGGAGTAGTCGTTGGTGCTGGCGTTGATGCCGATCTTCTTGCCGGTCCCCATGAAGTTGTCCTGCTGCAGACCCGCCTGCAGGCTCAGACCCGACTCGGTGCCGTAGCCGATACCGGCGTTGATGGACCCCGCCGGCTGCTCCTTGACCTTGAAGTCCAGATCGACCTGGTCATCGCTGCCCGGCACCCGCTTGGTGTCCACTTCCGCGGTCTCGAAGAAGCCGAGGCGGTTGAGACGGGTCTTGGACTGCTCGACGTTGTCGGAGGAGAGCCAGGTGCCCTCCATCTGGCGCATCTCGCGACGCAGCACTTCGTCCTTGGTGGTGACGTTGCCGCTGAAGTTGATGTTGCGCACATAGACCCGGGGACCCGGCTCAACGTTGACGATGAGCTCCACTTCCTTGGTCTGGTCGTTGATCTGGGGGAAGGTGACCACTTTCGGATAGGCGTAGCCGTAACGGCCGAGGAACTTGGAGAGCACCTCTTCGGTATGGGTCACCTGACTGGCGGAGTAGACGCTGCCCGCCTCGATGGGGATGAGGCCCTTCATCTCGCCGCCGCGGTCGATGAGGTCGCCCTTGAGCTGGATGCCGGAAACCTTGTACTGCTCCCCTTCCTTGACGTTGAGGGTGACATAGACCCCCTTCTTGTCCGGGGTCATGGAGACCTGGGTGGACTCCTGGGTGAAGCGGATGTAGCCGCGGTCCATGTAGTAGGAGCGCAGCACTTCGATGTCACCGGCCAGCTTCTGCTTCTGGTAGCGCTGATCGCCGGTGAAGTTCCACCAGGGCACGTCGTCCTTGAGGGAGAGCTGGGCCAGCAGCTTCTCTTCCGGGAAGACGTTGTTGCCGACGATGTTGATCTGCTGGATCTTGGCCGCTTCCCCTTCCACGAAGGTGAACTTGAGGTCGACTCGGTTGCGCGGCAGCGGGGTGACGATGGCCTTGACCTTGGCGGAGTACTTGCCCACGCCGTAGTAGAAATCTTCCAGCCCTTTCTCGAGGGAGCTCAGCACGGTGCGATCCAGCGGATCACCCACGCGGATCCCGGAGGATTCCAGGCTCTGGGTCAGTTGCTCTTCCTTGATGTCCTTGTTGCCGGAGAACTCGATGCTGGAGATGGTCGGGCGCTCCTTGACCACCACTTGCAGCACCTGACCCTCGCGATAGACCTTGACGTCCTCGAAGTTGCCGGAGGCATAGAGCTTCTTGATGGCGTTCGCCAGGGACACGGAGTCGACGGAATCACCGACACGCACCGGCAGATTCAACAGGGCGGCACCCAGGGTCACCCGCTGCAGGCCCTCGACCTGAATGTCTTGCACCACAAAAGAGGCCGGGGCAGCCTGAGCCAGGAAGCTGGCCCCCAGCAGGCAACTCAACACCAATGCTTTTTTAACAGCCATTTTGTTCTTATGTGTCCTTGTTGATGCTCTGGCCTCAGAGGCGAGCGAAATCATTAAACAGCGCAATGCCCATCAGTAACATCAGAATGGCGGCGCCTATCCTGAACCCAACTTCCTGAATTTTTTCCGATACCGGCTTGCCGGTGATCGCCTCGATGAGGAAATAGACCAGATGGCCACCATCGAGCACCGGCAGGGGGAACAGGTTGATGATCCCCAGGTTGACGCTGATGAGCGCCAGGAATCCGAGGAAATAGACCAACCCGTAATCGGCGCTGCTGCCGGCCCCCTTGGCGATGGAGATGGGGCCGCTCAGGTTGTCCAAAGAGACGATGCCACCGATCAGCTTGCCTATCATGTCGAAGGTCAGGGTGATCAGGCTCCAGGTCTTCTGGACCCCATGCCACAGGGCTTGCAAAGGCCCATACTGTAACAGAGTTCGATACTCATCCGGTAATGGAACCAGTTGCGGCGACAAGCCCACAAAACCGACCAGCTGGCCCTTCACTTTCTTCCCGTCCGGGGTCAGGGTCAGGGTCATCTCGCTGCCCCCGCGCTCCACCGTCACCTGCAGCGGCTGCGCCGGTGACTGCTGGACACGCTCGACAAACTGGGTCCATTCGGTGATGGCCTCTCCATCGACCCCCTTGATGCGATCCCCTATCTGAAGGCCGGCCTTCTCGCTGGCGCTCGATGGCACCACGGCCTCCACCACGGGCAGCACCTTGCCACCGAGGGGCACTATCCCGAGGCTCCCGATGGGTGACTCTTTGTCCGGATCGAATTTCCAACCTGCCAGCTGCAGGGTCTTGTCCACTGCATAGCTGGTGTTGGCCGCCTTGAGCTTGAGCTGGACCGAGTCATCGCCAAGGTGGCTGATGAGGGCGTAGGTGACGCTCTCCCAGTCACCGGTCTCCTCGCCGCCGACGCCGACGATCTCCATGCCTGGCAGGATGCCGGCCTCTGCCACGATGGAGGCGGGACGCACCTCGCCCACCACGGGTTTGACGCTCGGCACCCCTATCATGAACATCAGCCAGAAGGCGAACAGGGCGAACACGAAGTTCGCCATGGGGCCGGCCGCGACGATGGCCATCCGGGCCCAGACGCTCTTGTGGTTGAAGGCCTGCGCCTCCTCCCCCGGCTTGAGTTCGTCGACCCGGCCATCCAGCATCTTGACGTAACCGCCAAGGGGGATCAGGGCCAGCACGTATTCGGTGCCATCCTTGCCAAGGCGACGCCAGATGGCCTTGCCAAAGCCGATGGAGAAGCGCTCCACCTTGACGCCGCAACGACGAGCCACCCAGAAGTGGCCAAATTCATGCACCGCCACCAGCAGCCCGAGGGCCACGATGAAGGCGCCGATATTCCACAGAACCCCGCCCATCAGCCGCGTACCTCGCGGTCATGTCCAGTCCTGCGCTCGAGAGCATGGAGAGGGGCTGGCTGCCACCACAGTCCGTTCATACGGCAAGCTCCTTTATCAGTTGCTGGGCACGGGCTCGGGCCGTACCGTCCAGGGCGATGAGATCCGCCAGAGAGCCGGCAGCACTACTGCCCAGCTCGGCCATGACGGATTCGTTGACTCTGGCAATATCCATAAATCCGATCCGCTCTGCAAGAAAAGCCGCGACGGCCTCCTCGTTGGCGGCATTGAGGGAGGTGGTCGCCCCCTGCCCCTGCTGGCACGCGCTCATGGCCAGCGCCAGACAGGGATAGCGCTCATAGTCGGGCCGGATAAAGCTGAACTCTCCGACACTGAAGAAATCCAAAGGTTCCACACCGGACTCGATCCGTTCCGGATAGGCCAGAGCGTGGGCAATGGGGGTGCACATGTCCGGGTTGCCGAGCTGGGCCAGCACGGAGCCATCCTTGTACTGCACCATGGAGTGAATGACGGACTGGGGGTGGATCACCACCTGGATCTGCTCGGGGGCCGCATTGAACAGCCAGCGCGCCTCGATGTACTCCAACCCCTTGTTCATCATGGTGGCGGAGTCCACCGAGATCTTGGCCCCCATGGACCAGTTGGGATGGGCAATGGCTTGCGCCGGGGTGACATGGTGCAATTCACCCACATCGGCATAGCGGAAAGGTCCGCCGGAGCCGGTCAGCAGGATCTTGCTGATCCCCGCCCCGGCCAGATCGCAGAAACCGGGCTGGCGCTGCACGTCGACCGGCAGGCACTGGAAGATGGCGTTGTGTTCGCTGTCGATGGGCAGCAGCTCGGCGCCGTGCTCTCGCACCGCCTCCATGAAGAAGGCTCCGGACATCACCAGCGCCTCCTTGTTGGCCAGCAGAATGCGCTTGCCGGCGCGCACGGCAGCCATGGTGGGTGCCAGACCCGCCGCACCGACAATGGCCGCCATCACGCTGTGGGCATCGGGGTGAGCAGCCACGTCGCACAGGGCTGCCTGACCGGACAACACCCGAGTGGTGCTGCCGTGAGCCTTGAGCCGACCCGCCAGCTCGCTGGCGGCGCCTTCGTCCACCATGACGGCGAACCGGGGGGAGAATTCGAGACAGTCGCGCAGCATGGCGTCCACGCTGCGTGCAGCGGTCAGCGCCAGCACCTGCCAGCGCCCGGGGTTGTGGCGCAGTACCTTGAGGGTGCTCTGACCGATGGAGCCTGACGCTCCCAGGATCACCAGGTTTTGCATCAAGACTCCTGATTGGGTAACAGACTGATGGAGCGGGACGCTCCCGGGATCATCAGTGCGCGAAACATCAAAACTCCGGACCGAGCAACAGGTAGCTGAGCAGGAAGACGGGCAGCGCCGCCGTCAGGCTGTCGATGCGATCGAGAATGCCCCCATGGCCCGGCAACAGGGTGCCGGAATCCTTGATGCCGGCTTCCCGCTTGAACATGCTCTCGGCCAGATCGCCGAGCACGGAGGCCAGCACCGCCAGCAGAGAACAGAGCAGCACGGTGCCCATCTTGGCAGGCACGAAGCCCATGAACCAGGTCACGCCGATGGCCAGCAGGCTGGCGGTAAACAGCCCACCCAGCATGCCTTCGATGGTTTTACCCGGGCTCACGGCCGGTGCCAGCTTGTGTTTGCCGAACGCCTTGCCGAAAAAATACGCGCCAGAATCTGCCGCCCAGACCAGTCCCATCACGAACAGCAGGATCCAGGCTCCCATCATGGGGTCGTGGTAGAAGTTGTAACCGCGAATGGCCACCAGGGACCAGAAGAAGGGAACCAGGGTCACCAGACCGAACAGGGATTTGAGCCAGATGGATTCACGCCACAGCCTGGCGCTTTGCGGGTAGCGCAGCACCAGCACCAGCCCCAGCAGCCACCAGCTGACAGCGGTCCAGAGCACGCCCATCACCAGCGGATGCAGTTGGGGGATCCAGAGTTGCTCCACGGGCACCCAAAACAGGCTGGCCCCCAGCAGCAGACAGAACACCAGCGGCAACCACTGTTGCGGCTGGGCAGTGACGAAGGCACTCCACTCACGGCTGGCCAGCAGAAAGACCAGGGCGGCGAGCAGGGCAAAGAATTTCAACGGCAGAAAAAACAGCGCCCCCAACACTAGGGGTACTAACAGTAATGCGGTAATAATTCGTTGTTTTAGCAAAAGAAACCTCTCTCTTGGGAGCGGGGTTTAGCCGGTCTGTTGCGCGGCGATCAATTCCCGGATCTGTTCACCCGTACACCCGAAGCGACGCTCGCGAGCAACGAAGGAGGCAACTGCCCCACTGAACTCGGCCTCGTCAAAATCGGGCCACAGGACCGGGGTAAAATAGAGTTCGGCATAGGCGAGCTGCCACAGGACAAAGTTGCTGATGCGATGATCCCCGCCAGTGCGGATCAACAGATCCACGGGGGGCAGATCAGCCATGCAGACATGACGACCCAATGCCGCCTCATCGACCGCCTCGGCATCCAGTTCACCCGCCGCCACGGCCCGTGCCAGGGTCCGGGCCGCCTGGGCGATGTCCCACTGACCGCCATAGTTGGCGGCGATATTGAGGGTCAATCCCTGATTGTTGGCGGTCAGGGCCTCGGCCTTGGCGATCTTGGCCTGCAGCCGCTCGCTGAAGCGGGCAGTGTCGCCAATCACCCGAAGGCGAATGCCGTTGCTGTGCAACTTGCTCACCTCGCGACCCAGCACCGTCATGAACAACTCCATCAGGGCGTTGACTTCCCCTTCCGGACGGCGCCAGTTCTCGCTGGAAAACGCAAACAGGGTCAGCGCCTCCATCTTGGCACGGGCGGCAAAGGCCACGGCCTCACGCACGGATTTCACGCCCGCCTTGTGCCCGGAAACCCGCATCTTGCCGCGGTTCTGGGCCCAGCGACCATTGCCATCCATGATGATGGCGACGTGACGGGGCAAGGACGAGCTGGCGCTATCGCCTAGCGCTGCCAAAAGCGACATTCATTTCTCCCACAAAGACAAAAGCGCCGTGCAGGGGCACTACACGGCGCTCGTAATATACCTGTCGGAGGCTTAGATTTCCATTAGCTCCTTTTCCTTCACAACCAGGGCGTCATCCACCAGCTTGATGAAGGTATCGGTCAGCTTCTGGATCTCTTCCTGGGCGCGACGGTCGTCGTCTTCGGAGATCTCTTTCTCTTTCAGCAGGGCTTTCAGGTCGGCGTTGGCATCGCGACGGATGTTGCGAATGGCAACCCGGGCACCTTCGGCTTCGGCACGGACGATCTTGGTCAGATCACGGCGACGCTCTTCGGTCAGCGGCGGCAGCGGCACGCGCAGAGTCTGGCCGTTGCTGGACGGGTTCAGGCCCAGATCGGAGGTCAGGATGGCTTTTTCCACCGCCTGGATCATGGAGCGATCGAAGATGGAGATGGAGAGAGTACGGGCATCTTCTGCCACCACGTTGGCCAACTGCTTCAGAGGAGTGGCAGCACCGTAATACTCCACCTGGATGCCGTCGAGCAGGCTCGGGTGAGCACGGCCGGTACGGATCTTGGACATCTGGGTCTTCAGCGACTCTACGCTTTTGCCCATGCGGTCCTTGGCGTCGTTTTTAATCTCGTTGATCACAGTGGTTTTCCTTTTGGCGAACGAGCCGACGGGCGGCTCGTATCTATCTTGTTGACTGGCGTAATGGACAAGCGAGCCTAGGGCTCACACTTGCCTTACTTGCTGGCCTGGTGGATCAGGGTACCTTCCGGCTCACCCATGATCACGCGGCGCAGCGCGCCCGGTTTGTTCATGTTGAACACCCGGATCGGCAGATCGTGGTCGCGGGCCAGGGTAAAAGCAGCAAGATCCATCACTTTGAGTTCTTTTTCAAGAACTTCATCATAACTCAGTTCCTGATAGAGCACGGCATCCGGGTTCTTGACCGGGTCATCGGTGAACACGCCATCGACCTTGGTGGCTTTCAGCACGACGTCGGCTTCGATCTCGATACCGCGCAGGCAGGCTGCCGAGTCGGTGGTAAAGAAGGGGTTGCCGGTACCGGCAGAGAAGATCACCACCTTGCCGGCGCGCAGCTGGCTGATGGCTTCGGCCCAGCTGTAGGAGTCGCAGACCCCTTGCAGGGAGATGGCCGACATCAGGCGGGCATTCACATAAGCACGATGCAGGGCATCACGCATGGCCAGGCCGTTCATGACGGTCGCCAGCATGCCCATGTGGTCACCCACCACGCGATTCATGCCTGCCTTGGCAAGGCCGGCACCACGGAACAGGTTGCCGCCACCGATGACCAGACCGACCTGAACACCCAGCTCAACCAGCTCTTTGATCTCTTGGGCCATCCGTTCCAGCACCGCCGGATCAATGCCGAAACCCTCGGATCCTTGCAGGGCTTCACCACTCAACTTCAGAAGAACACGTCTGTATGCAGGCTTGGGATTGGTACTCATGTCACTGATTCCTGGTCATATAAAGACCGCGACATAAGTCGCGGTCTGGGGAAACGGAAAAACCGGTTCGATTAGGCCTTCTGAGCGGCCGCGATCTGGGCTGCTACTTCAGCAGCGAAGTCGGTCTCTTGCTTCTCGATGCCTTCGCCCACTTCGAAACGGGTGAAGGAAACAACGTCAGCGCCTTCTTTCTTCAGCAGCTCGGCAACGGTCATGGAAGGATCTTTCACGAACGGTTGACCAGTCAGGGAAACCTCACCGGTGAACTTCTTCATGCGGCCTTCAACCATCTTCTCGGCGATCTCTTTCGGCTTGCCGGAGTTGATGGCGATGTCGATCTGGATTTCGCGCTCTTTGGCAACGACTTCGGCAGACACGTCTTCCGGTTTGACGAATTGCGGGCTGTTGGCAGCAACGTGCATGGCCAGATCTTTGGCCAGCTCGTCGGTACCGCCAACCAGCTTGGTGATAACACCGATGCGGGAGCCGTGAACGTAGGTGCCCAGGTTGTCACCTTCAACCAGCATCACGCGACGCAGGTTCATGTTCTCACCGATCTTGGCGATCAGGTTGGTGATGGTCAGCTCGACGGACTCGCCGTTGCCGAAGTCGGCGGCTTTCAGCGCGTCAACGTCAGCGATTTTCTGGGTGGCAGCGATCTCGACGATCTTCTGACCCATGGCCAGGAAACCGGCATCCTTGGAAACGAAGTCAGTCTCGCAGTTCAGCTCGATCATGACGGCAACGTTGCCTTCGGTACGGGCGAAGATCACACCTTCAGCGGCGATACGGCCAGCTTTCTTGGCGGCCTTGGCCTGACCGGATTTACGCATGTTCTCGATAGCCAGCTCGATATCACCGTTGGCTTCTTCCAGCGCTTTTTTGCAATCCATCATGCCAGCGGCGGTGCGCTCGCGCAGTTCTTTTACCAGGGCGGCAGAAATGTTTGCCATGTCCAGTATCCTCGGTCTTGAATTGACAAGAAACAGGGGCCACAAGGGCCCCTGCTAACCAATTACATCAGCTTGGTTAATAAGGGCTTTTCAGTCCTTATCAATTACTCAGCTTCAACGAAGCCATCTTGTTCGGCTTGAACAACGATGTCCTGCTCGCGGGCTTCCAGAACGGTGTCAGCAGCAGCGTTCAGGTACAGCTGTACGGCACGGATAGCGTCGTCGTTACCCGGGATGACATAGTCAACGCCGTCCGGGTTGGAGTTGGTATCAACGATGGAAACTACCGGGATACCCAGGTTGTTGGCTTCTTTGATAGCGATGTGCTCGTGGTCGGCATCGACAACGAACAGAACGTCAGGCAGGCCGCCCATGTTCTTGATACCACCCAGGCTCTTCTCCAGCTTTTCCATTTCGCGAGTACGCATCAGCGCCTCTTTCTTGGTCAGCTTGTCGAAGGTACCGTCTTCGCTCTGGGTTTCCAGATCTTTCAGGCGCTTGATGGACTGACGAACGGTTTTCCAGTTGGTCAGCATGCCGCCCAGCCAGCGGTGGTTAACATAGAACTGGTCGCAACGCTCAGCGGCTTCTTTGACGGCTTCAGACGCGGCACGCTTGGTACCTACGAACAGTACCTTGCCTTTCTTGGCAGCTACGGAGCTGATGAAGTTCATGGCATCGTCAAACATCGGAACGGTTTTTTCCAGGTTGATGATGTGAACTTTGCTGCGGGCGCCGAAGATGTAGGACTTCATTTTCGGGTTCCAGTAACGAGTCTGGTGACCGAAGTGAACGCCGGCTTGCAGCATGTCGCGCATAGAAACTTTAGCCATTTTATACCTCTGTATTGGGGTTAGGCCTCCACACATCCCATATAACCGACCCGTTAAGGCACCCCGGCATATGTGTCGATGTGTGTGTGTTGTTGAGTAAGGGTGATGGTATGAGGACACGAGTTCCCCATTCCGGCGCGCTTTATACCATAACTTTGGTCATGACACCACCAGCCCGGGTGCTAAAAATGGATCCCGGACCATGGTGCGACCGCCTGATGACGTTGCGATGACGATCACACTGGAAGTAAACGGGGGTTGGGGATAAAATTTCGCCCTGATTGCAAACGCATCTATTTTTCATTACCTGGTTGTTGGGCATCGGCAGGATGCGCAATCAGGCCCCAAGAGAGATCCCATGTCCATTAAAATCAAGACACCGGAAGAGATTGAAAAAATGCGTGTCGCCGGCCAGCTGGCCGCCGACGTGCTGGTCATGATCGCCCCCCACGTCAAGGCGGGCGTCACCACAGACGAACTGAATACCCTCTGCCACGACTACATCGTCGACGTGCAGCAGGCCATCCCCGCGCCGCTCAATTACCACGGCTTCCCCAAGTCCATCTGCACCTCGGTGAACGATGTCATCTGCCATGGCATCCCGAACCACAAGAAGCTGCGGGAAGGGGACATCATCAATCTGGACATCACCGTCATCAAGGATGGTTATCACGGCGATACCTCCGCCATGTTCATCGTGGGCCAGACCACCCCCCTGCGCCGCCAGCTCTGCAAGGTGGCCCAGGATAGCCTCTATGCCGCCATCAAGCGGGTGCGCCCGGGCATGTGCATCACCGAGATCGGCGCCGTCATCCAGCCCATCGTCGAGCAGGCCGGCTTCTCCGTGGTACGCGACTACTGCGGCCATGGCATCGGTGCCGAGTTCCACGAAGAGCCGCAGATCCTGCACTACCGCAACGGCGGCAAGCTGGAGCTGAAAGCGGGCATGTGCTTCACCATCGAGCCCATGGTCAACAGCAAGAAGTACCACTGCAAGGTCAATCCGAAGGATGGCTGGACCGTGACCACCAAGGACGGCGGCGACTCCGCCCAATGGGAGCACACCCTGCTGGTGACCGAGGATGGCTGCGAGGTCCTGACCCTGCGCCCCGACGACACTATCGAGCGTTTTATCCACCACGTTTGACATTCAACCCCGGCCGCGCGCCGGGGTTGCTCTTTACCCGGCCCGACCGAGAGTGTGACATGCCATGGATGCCAGCCTGCTTTCTCCCCATCTGCTCCCAGACGATCAGCTCACCCGTGACAACTGCAAGGAGTATCTGAGCCGCTTTCTCGCCTGGCTGCATGAGCGCTTCGACGCCGGTGACAACATCATCGAACTGGTGGCCACCCGCTCCGAATACATGGACGCGCTGCTGACCAGGCTCTGGCACAAGTTCGGCTTCGACAGGACCGAGCTCACCCTGATCGCGGTAGGCGGCTATGGCCGCGGCGAACTCCATCCCCACTCCGATATCGACCTGCTGATCCTCTACGAAGGAGATGAACTGGACGAGGTGCTGGGGCTTCGCATCGGCGAGTTCATCACCCTCTTGTGGGATCTCAAGCTGGAGGTGGGCCAGGCGGTGCGCAACGTGGCCGAGTGCATCGAGCAGGGTCGCAACGACATCACGGTTGCCACCAACCTCATCGAGGCCCGTTACATCACGGGTCGCCTGGTGGGATTCGAGCAGTTGCAGGCGGCCACCCAGCCCCAGCACTTCTGGCCGAGCGAAGCCTTCTTTCGTGCCAAACGCGAAGAGCAGGCCCTGCGCCACCAGCAGTTTCTCGGCACCGCCTACAAGCTGGAGCCGGATCTCAAGAACAATCCCGGGGGCCTTCGCGACATCCAAACCCTGGCCTGGGTCGCCCGCCGCCACTTCGGCGCCACCACCCTGTTCGAGATGACCAGCCACGGTTTTCTCAACCGGGCCGAGTACCGGGAGCTGCTCGACTGTCAGAACTTCCTGTGGAAGGTGCGCTTCGCCCTGCACATGGCCATCAACAAGGGGGATAACCGTCTCTTGTTCGACCGCCAGCGCACCGTGGCCCAGATGCTGGGGTTCGAGGGGGAAGGCAACGGCCCGGTCGAGCAGATGATGAAGCGCTTCTACCAGACGGTTCGGCGGGTGGCCGAGCTCAACGAGATGCTGCTGCAACTCTTTGACGAGGCCATTCTCGGCAACACCGCCATGGACGTGCGCCGCATCAGCGACGAATTCCAGCTACGCGGCCGCCTCATCGATGCGGTGGACTCCGAGCTGTTCGGCCGGGATCCTGCCGCCATCCTGCGACTCTTCTACCAGATAGCCCAGCACCCGGAGATTGCCGGCATCCACTCCGCCACCTTGCGCCAGTTGCGCGAGGCCAGACGCACCCTCAACTGCTGGCTGCAAGATCTACCCGAGTGCCGCCGTCTCTTCATGGCGCTCCTGCGCCACCCCAACGGCATCGGCCAGCCGCTCACCCTGATGCACAAGTACGGGATCCTCGCGGCCTACCTGCCCCAGTGGAACCTCATCGTCGGCCAGATGCAGTTCGACATGTTCCACGCCTACACGGTAGACGAGCACACCCATCGGCTGCTGCAGAACATCCATCGCTTCCCGAATACGGCCAGCCGCCAGACTCACCCGCTCTGCCACGAGGTGTTCACCCAGTTGCGCAAGCCCGAGCTGCTCAGCATCGCCGCCCTCTTCCACGACATCGCCAAGGGCAGGCGTGGCGATCATTCCGAACTCGGGGCCGTGGATGCGCTGGAGTTCTGCCAGTTGCACGGGCTGGATCGCTACGAGAGCCGACTGGTCGCCTGGCTGGTGCGCCACCATCTGCTGATGTCGGTCACCGCCCAGCGCCGCGACATCTACGACCCGGACGTGGTCACCGACTTCGCCCAGAAGGTGCGGGATGAATTGCACCTCGACCTGCTCTATTGCCTGACCGTGGCCGACATCTGTGCCACCAACGACAGTCTGTGGAACGACTGGAAGGGCACCCTGCTGCGCGAACTCTACTTCGCCACCCAGAAGGCCCTGCGCCAGGGGTTGGAAAACCCGCCGGACATGCGCCTCAAGATCCGTGAAAACCAGCGCCAGGCCAGGCAGATCCTGACCCAGCGTGAGGTGCCACAGGAGGCGGTCACCGCCCTCTGGAACGACTTCAAGGCCGATTACTTCCTGCGCCACAGCCCGGAGCAGATCGCCTGGCACTGCCGCAAGATCATCGCCCACGGTGACAACCCGGCCCCCCTGGTGCTCATCGGCAAGCATCCCATACGGGGCGGTAGCGAGGTGTTCATCTATTGCCGCGATACCCCCAACCTCTTTGCCACCGTGGCCTCGGCACTGGATCAGAAGAACCTCAGCATCCACGACGCCCAGATCATGAATTCGCGCAACGACTACGTGCTCGATACCTTCATCGTGCTGGAGCCAAACGGCGAGCCCATCAGCCCCAACCGTACCGCCACCATCAAGAAGGCGCTGGAGAAAGCCCTTCAGGAGCCGGGCAAACTGGTACTGCGCAGCAAGCCCCTGTCCAGACGCCACCGCCAGTTCAGCGTGCCGACCAGGGTGGTCTTCCTGCCTCACAAGGGGGAAAACCGCCACACCCTGCTGGAGCTGACGGCCCTGGACACTCCGGGCCTATTGGCCCGTATCGGTGCCGTGTTCCAGCAGTGCGGCCTCTCCCTCCATGCCGCCAAGATCACCACCATCGGTGAGCGGGTGGAGGACTTCTTCAGCCTCACCACCCTGGCCGGAGAGCCGCTGAACCCGGAGGAGCAGCAAGCCCTCGAGGAGAGGCTGGTCAATCAGCTCAACCCCCAGGAACCGGTTGGCGAGAGTGCCTGACACGCTCGGATGAAGCCTCGAAAGAGGCTTTTTGACGTATTGATTCCTCAATCAGAACAAATGGTTGGACCACTCAAGTACAATAAATCGCCCTGATTCTGAAGAAATCGGCGAGAGCCCTTAAAAACGATTGGAAAAGTGTGATACAACAAACAGAATTTTATAAAGGAAACCTGTCATGACCCAGTTGCAACAGACCATCGAAGCGGCCTTCGAGCGCCGTGACTCCATCACTCCCGGCTCCGTCGATGCCGCCACCAAGGCCGCCATTCTGGAAGCCATCGACCTGCTGGACTCCGGCAAAGCCCGGGTTGCCGAGAAGATTGCCGGCGAGTGGGTCGTCCACCAGTGGCTGAAGAAGGCCGTGCTGCTCTCCTTCCGCATCAACGACAACGGCATCATCAAGGGCGACGATGCCCAGTACTACGACAAGGTTCCCCTGAAGTTCTCCAACTACACCGAAGAGCAGTTCAAGGCTGCCGGTGTACGCGTCGTGCCGCCCGCGACCGCGCGCAAAGGCTCCTTCATCGCCCCGAACACCGTGCTGATGCCCTCCTACGTCAACATCGGCGCCTTCGTCGATGAAGGCACCATGGTCGACACCTGGGCCACCGTGGGCTCCTGCGCCCAGATCGGCAAGAACGTGCACCTCTCCGGCGGCGTCGGCATCGGCGGCGTACTGGAGCCCCTGCAGGCCAACCCGACCATCATCGAAGACAACTGCTTCATCGGTGCCCGTTCCGAAGTGGTGGAAGGGGTAATCGTCGAGGAGGGCTCCGTCATCTCCATGGGGGTCTTCATCGGCCAGTCCACCCGCATCTATGACCGCGAAACCGGCGAAATCCACTACGGCCGCGTCCCGGCCGGCTCCGTGGTCGTTTCCGGCTCCCTGCCCTCCAAGTGCGGCAAGTACAGCCTCTACGCCGCCGTCATCGTCAAGAAGGTGGATGCCAAGACCCGCGCCAAGGTCGGCATCAACGCCCTGCTGCGCTCCATCGACGAGTAATCCCCGCCGATGTCATCAAGGGCACCTCTGGTGCCCTTTTTCATGCCCGCTCCCATGGGTGGACGCCAACTCCCCTGCCCCACCAGCACTGCACACCCCCATGAGACGATACCGCTTATGGCAGTGCTGACTAGGTGTTTACCCCTCCCCCTTGGCTCGTTGATTACAGAAGACCACTTTGAAACCAATTTGAATTTGGCGCGCCTGTCACAGGCAAGGCGTCCGGACTCGGGTAAGATAGAGGGGTCAGGATCGTTTCAAACCAAGGAAGCCCGATGTACGAGAATCTCAAGAGCCTGGGGATCCAGGAACCCACCTCGGTGGACAGCTACACCCTGCGCCAGGAAGCCAACCACGACATCCTCAAGATCTATTTCAAGAAGCAGAAGGGTGAATTCTTCGCCAAGAGCGTCAAATTCAAATACCCTCGCCAGCGCAAGACCATGCTGGTCGACTCGGGGACCCATGAGTACAAAGATGTCACCGAGATCAACGCCAACCTCAAATACGTGGTGGATGAGCTGGACAATCTGACCCAGGGCGGCCAGCCTTCCGCCGATCCGGACATCAAGCAGAAAATACTGCGCGACTTGCGTCATCTGGAAAAGGTGGTGCAGAACAAGATCAGCGAGATAGAACGGGATCTCGAAAAGCTTTAAGCCGGTCTGATGCAGCAAAGGCGCCCAGGGGCGCCTTTTTCATTGGGTCACACCATGCTGGCGCCGTCAGGAAAGCCCCCGCACATGTCCCGCCACCAAACGCAACCCAGCAAAAAGGGAGGCTTGCGCCTCCCTTTTCGGAACTCGGATATCGGAGCGACAATCAGTTGCTCTTCATCCAGATGTCCATTTCAGTTTTCAGGTTGTCGGACTTGGTGCCGAAGATGGCTTGTACACCGGAACCCGACACCACCACACCGGCGGCGCCCAGCTTCTTCAGACCAGCCTGGTCAACCTTGGCCACGTCCTTCACACCGACACGCAGACGGGTGATGCAGGCGTCCAGAGAGGCGATGTTCTCTTTGCCACCGAAGGCGGAGACCAGTGCAGCAGACATCTCGTCCTTGCTTTGACCGGCAGAGGACTCTTGGGCAGCTTCGTCTTCACGACCCGGGGTTTTCAGGTTCATGGCACGGATGACCACGGTGAAGACCACGTAGTAGATGACTGCGTAGACCAGACCCAGACCCACCAGCAGCAGCATGTTGTCGGCACGCGGAGATTGCACCACGAAGTCGATGAAGCCGTTGGAGAAGGTGTGACCGTGAACGACACCCAGCATGTTGGTCAGGACATAGGCCAGACCCGCCAGCAGCGCGTGAATGGCGTACAGCACCGGAGCCACGAACAGGAAGGAGAACTCGATAGGTTCGGTAATACCGGTCAGGAAGGAGGTCAGGGCGGCAGAGGCCATGATACCGACGATCTTGGCACGGTTTTCCGGCTTGGCAGCGTGTGCGATGGCAAACGCAGCGGCAGGCAGACCGAACATCTTGAACAGGTAACCACCGGCCAGCTGACCGAAGCCGTTACCGGCAGCGCGGGACGCATCGTCCGCGGTCAGGAAGCAGGTCATGATGCCGTGCACGGTTTCACCGGCGGCGTTGACACAGGTACCCGCCTGGTAGAAGAAAGGCACGTTCCAGATGTGGTGCAGACCGAACGGGATCAGGGAGCGCTCAACCACGCCGTAGATACCGAAGGCCAGAACCGGGTTCTGGTTGGCAGCCCAGTCGGAGAAGGCACCGATGGCACCACCGATCGGCGGCCAGATGAAGGAGAGGACCACACCCAGACCGATGGAGACGAAACCGGTGATGATGGGCACGGCACGCTTGCCTGCGAAGAAGCCGAGGTACTCGGGCAGCTGGATCTTGTAGAAGCGGTTGAACGCCCAGGCGGCAACACCACCGGCGAGGATACCGCCCAGCACACCGGTATCGATGCTCTCGACGCCCATCACAGGGGCCATCACCTTCAGGGTGGCGACCATGATGCCGTAGCCGACGATGGCGGACAGGCCGGATACACCGTCGTTATTGGTGAAGCCGAGAGCGACGCCCACGGCAAACAGCAGAGCCATCTGGCCAAAGACGGAACCACCGGCCTGCTCCATCAGTTGGGAGACGATTTCCGGCAGCCAGCTGAAGTGGGCAGCCCCCACCCCCAGCAGAATACCTGCTACGGGCAAGACCGATACAGGCAGCATCAGCGCCTTACCGACCTTTTGCAGATTAGAGAATGCATTTTTTAACATGTGTGCGCTCCTGAATGGATTTTTTTTCCGACAACGACCCCGTACAGTTTATGGATGGCCACCTGCTTCATCCGCGATTGTACTGGAGCGTTTCCCGGGTTGCTTATTTTGACCACCAGAATATAACCCAGCAGATATGGAATTACCTCTACCGAGGACAAGGGAATAATAAATTTGGAGGAGAGATCACAAGATAATAAATAAGCAGGAAGGGTGTAATCTTGAATATTATTTCGCGTTGTTATAGCAATGCCGCAAAAAGAAAAAAACCACTTCAAAATAAATCAGGGAGAAACAAAATAATACACAGCGAAACCCAGTGTAACTAAATGTAACCAACCACTGCTTTATATTATCAAGTCTACCGATTAAAAAGGCCTCCAACAAGGGAGGCCTCCAACAAATAGCAATTTAAATAAATCAGGATATTTAGTTCTTTTGTGACCGTTTCACCGCATCAATAAAGACGGATTTCGCCTTGGTTGACCCGGCACGTTCCGCTTCATTCACCAGTTGCATCGCCTTGTCGATATCCCCGGCCTTCACCGCCTTCTCGATCTGGGCGTTGTAGAAGCTCTCGGTTTCGCTCAGCATGGCGGGAGCCGGCGTACTCGGTGCTGCGGCCACTGCCGCCGTGGTGACGGCCGAGGCAGCCACGGCTGTTGTGGCCGGCTTGGCCTGACTCATCGCCACCTTGTCCGAATACTCGGGCTTGAAGACGGCCTCGATACCCTGCCCCTTGGCCATGTCGACCGCCTTGATCTGCACCAGGCCCCAGGGTGAATGCGGGATCACGGGATCCTTGATATCCGGCTCGACCGTGCCATTGGCACGGGCAAAGGCCTTGGCCGGGTGCAAGATGGTAGTGCTGCCGGACAGCTCATTCCCCGGGGCATATATGACCATATAGGTTTCGCTGGCGGGATTGCCCGGCATGCTGCGGTCCACGAACACCTTGCCTTCGATCCTGTCATTGTCGAGCAGGTGGGCGGGTTGATAACTGAATACGGACTCACCCAATACGCGAGTCACCTTAAACTGGGCATCCAGCATGATCACCTTGGGAATCATCACCGTCTTGCTCACCTGGGATGCCAGCGTGATGGCCAGGTTGCCGGTATTGATGGGCAGACGATAGGCGGCGAAGTAGCTCATCCCCTCGTCGAACTGATAACTGGGCTGCTTGCCATCTATGGTCAGCAGCGTCTCGCCTTCCGGCAGAGAAACATAATTGAATTCGTTGAAATCCTGGCAGCAGCTCGTCGCCTGGGAGAGCGCCTGCTTGGCCTGATCGGCATTGCTCAGGATGGAGGCGTGATCCTGCACGGGCACGACCATGCTACCGGAACAGCCGGCCAACAGCGCGGTAACCACGGCCGCGATAGACATCTTTACCAGTTTCATTCTTCTTATCTCCATAACCCGGTTGCCAATTCCTGAGAAACAAAACTGCCCCCATAAGGGGGCAGTGACTAACTTAACTGAAGATATTGCTTACCACCAGGCTTCTGCTTGCACACCAACCTGATAAGTGTCTTTGGAGGTACCGCCTTCAAAGGCGTTGTTGTCCTCGGTGTTCTCCAGGTAGGAGGCGAACACACGGATTTCCGGACGGGCCCAGAAGCTGGAGCCGGCGGACCAGGCCTGGGCCAGGGTCAGCTTGTAAGCACCGTCTTTGTCGGTGGTACCGGAGGTGGACTTGTTCTTGTCCTGGAAGTAGCCGCCTTCGAAGATGGTCTTGTTGAAGTCATCCCACTTGTACATCGGGCGGATAACGGCAGACATGGTTTCGTACTTGTCGTTACCATTCCACATCTCGTTGCCTACACCGTAGACCAACTGGTGACCCATCTCCCAGGAGTTGCCCATCGGGATGACACCCCAGTTGATGATACGGTAGCCATCGGCACCGTCTTTCGCTTCAGCACCGTACCAGGAGCCGTCACCGTAGAAGGCCATGGTCTTGGAGTAGCCTTCGGTACCGTACTGCAGCACGGTCTTGTTGAAGCCACCGAAGATGCCTTGGGTTAGTTCGGCAGTCAGCATGACGCCGTTCTTCATGTTGTCGTTTTTCAGCTCTTTCTGAGCGTCGGTCTCATTGATCAGGGCATACATGGCGCCCACTTCCAGAGAGCCGTCTTGCCACAGCGGGATGCCGGCATAACGCACGTCCAGGGTGTTGACGTTCAGATTTTCGTTCTTCTGGTAAACCGGATCACCATTGCCATCTACACCGGTCTGGGTGTACTGACCGAAGACATCGGCTGCGCTGCGGTCGTTGCGAACCCAGGCGAAGGAGACCTTGCCAGGACCAGCCTGGATGCCTTCGATACCGGCACCGGCACCGGAGATGTTCCAGTAGTAGAAGTCAGAGATATGGATGTCGTGACGTTGGTAGTAACGCTTACCGGCCCAGAGGGTGGCTTCCGGGGCGAAGCCCAGCAGGCCCTTGGCTTGCACGTTGAACTGGCGCAGAGCGAAGTCGGAGTCGCCGTTGCACTGCTTGGCGTCGAAGTTGCAGACGGTGCCGGTCCCTTCCCAGTCGTTGGAACCGTCAGAAGACATGGCGAACATGGAATCAACGTAGAAAGTCTTGCCATCTTTGTTGAAGACTTCCTGACCCAGTTGCACTTCGCCGTAGGTGTCGTTTTCGTTACCCAGACGACCAACCTTGTTGACGCTGTATTTCACCATGTCGCCGTCACCGGAAACGCCGACACCTGAACGGAAGTAGCCGTGGAAATCAACGGCGAAGGCGGCTTGGGAAGCCAGGGCTGCGGTAACTGCTGCAGCGATCGGGAGCCACTTTGCTTTCATTTTCATTTTCCTTATTCCCGCTGAGAGGAGTGTGATCCTGATATTCAAGTTCTTATCACCGGAAAAACGTTTTGGTGATAACCGAGGCCGATTATAGGTAGCCAATTTCGGGACAAACATGAGCTGATTCACAAAATGGTGACAAATCGCTCCCCTCAAGCCACAGGAGAGAGCGTCAGTCAAGAAAAGCATAACAAGAACAACAAGTCACCCCAAAAAAGCCAGTCACAGCAATAATAGACTATGAAAAATGCATTCAAACATTAATTTGCGATGAGAGTTAAGTTAAAAACCAATCGCTCAGTGGCAAAAACATGATTGAAATCGCTTTCAATGGGGAACTTTTAATTTTCTGGTTTGTCGCGTTTTTGATGAATATGGGTCTGTCGGTGCACTCTGTTCGAGAGAAAAATAACCGGCAATCAGACAGGATAATATTTGAGAGTAGAAGCAATGAGTCCCAAAATAATGCTCCCCCGTCAGCAGGCTCACGGGGGAGACATTTAAAATATGCGCCAATCCGGCTACAGCCTATTTTCCCAGGTTTTCAGCCAGGCCAGCGCCGCCACCTCTGGCTCATCCACCACAGTCGCGTCTATCTCCAGACGCGGTATCAGGGGAACGGCCGCCAGCTCCTGCAACAACTCATCCAGCCTTCGCCCCGCCCCGCAGAAATGCTCATAGCTGCTGTCCCCCATGGCGATGAGGGCATAGCGCCACCCCTTCATATAAGGAGCACGATCGGCCAGGGCGCTGGCAAAGGGTTGCAAGTTGGGGGGAATATCGCCCTGCCCCGTGGTGGCGCTGACGATCAGCAGAAAACGGGAGGCATCGATGTCCTCCAGTTCGGCCTCGTCGAAGATACGGCAGACATGGCCGCTGGCTTGCAGGTGGTCGCTCAGGGTCTCGGCCACCAGCATGGCGGCGCCATAGACTGTGCCGACCAGGATGTCGATCTCGGCCATCAGCGACTCCTCAGGGGAAGAGGCTGGCCCGCTTCGGGCGGGATGCTCGGGGGATTTCCCCCAGGCTGGACATGATGACACGCGGTGAAGGGAGAAGTATCTCGTTGAGCCATAAGTCATTCCTCTGACGGACCTGGCCTACAGCATGCCACAGCCCGGTCAGAGGAAACAGATGAAGACTGACTCAGACGCCGTAGTCGCTCTCGCTGGCGGGCCAGCCCAGTTCGGCGAACAGCTGCAGCACCTGGGGCCCCAACGGCGCCTGGATCCGCATCGGCACCTTGAGCACGGGATGCTCGAAGCTGAGCTTGTGGGCGATCAGCAGCAGCCTGTCGCAGCCGTAGTGCTCGCGAAAGAAGCGGTTATGCCGGCCATCGCCATGGGTGGTGTCGCCGACGATGGGATGGAACAGGTGATCCAGGTGGCGGCGCAGCTGGTGCTTGCGCCCCGTCTTGGGAAAGAGGCGGACCAGGCTGTAGCGGCTGGTGGGATGCTTCTTGGAGACCGCATGGGGCAGCTCGACCCTGTGCAGGCGGCGAAACGCGGTCACCGCCTCCTGGGCGGGGCGATCCGGGTCGCTCATGGCGTCGGCTATCTTGTCCAGCTGCTCCTTGAGCGGGTAATCGATGAGCCCCTCCTCGGGGGCCCATCCCCGCACCAGCGCCAGATACTCCTTGTGTACGCGGCGCGCGGCGAAAGCCTCTGTCAGGGTGCGGGCCACGGCCGGATCCAGCGCAAACAGCAACACCCCAGAGGTGGGCCTGTCGAGCCTGTGTACCGGATAGACATGGCGACCGCCGATGAGATCCCGGGTCATCTGCATGGCGAAGCGGGTCTCCCCCTTGTCGAGCCAGCTGCGGTGCACCAGGAGACCCGACGGCTTGTTGACCGCCACCAGCCAGTCATCCTGATAGAGCAGGGTCGGTACCAAGGCGTTCTCTGCGCTGACCGGCTCACCCATCATTGCTCGACCACTTTGCCGGAGAGCAGCAGATCGAAGCGGGCGATCAGACGCAGCAGGGCTTCCACCTCGGCCAGCTCTTCCTTGTAGACTTCGCTCGCCATGGGGTAGAGGGAGACGCTGGTCGGCAACGGCGCCTGCCGCAGCACCAGCTGCTCCATGCGGGGGATCAGCACGAATTGCAGCCACTGATCGAAACTCAGGGTATCGACGCAGAACGGCAGCTCGCTTGCCAGCGCCTCGCTGCCCGGATGATCGGCTTGCCAGCGTTCCAGGCGTTGCAGCTCGGCGGTCAACTCTCCCAGCAGGCCGGCGACCAGCAGATATTGATTCATCTCACTTCCTCATCGTGTGGCCGACGGGTGTCGGCGCCCCACTCAACAGAGCCATCAAAAAGGGGCGTTACTATACACCGCCCCCGGGACGGCTGCCATGCTGCCGTCGCCCTCTCGCCCGCTGCGACCGCCACTGGCTATCTGGTGCAGCCTCCTTATAATCCCCGGCATCACCTTCAAGCCGGATCTCCTCATGTCTTCCATCAATACGCTGACCGAATTTCTGACCCAGGCCGATACCCAGTTCCAGCTGTTCGACATGGGCCGCCAGGTGCGCCCGCTGGCGAGCGACCTCTTCGTGCGCATCGAGCAGCAGCAGGAGCCCTACCCCTGGCCGTTGCAGCAACATGCCTGGCTCGGCGTGCACTTCTTCCAGCCCGCTGAGTCAAGACACTACCTCTGGTTCCTCAAGTTTGCCCTCGATGAGCGCGGTCTGCTCATCTCCAGCGGCCCCAAGCACTTCATGGACCAGGTGGTCGAGACCCTGGGTTACAAGCTCACCGGGGAGCTGGATGAGGAGAAGGCGCAGCGTCTGGCCGACAACCCCTACACCTTCCGTCCGGCCGAGGCCAAGATGGCCAGCCTGCACGCCAAGCTGGCCCGCCAGCTGGAGCAGGCCCCTTCCTCCTACTACGAGGCGCTCTGCCACTATCTGGCGGCGCCGGGGGAAGAGGGGTGGCAGCACCTGGGGCTGCAGGGCTTTGCCGATCTGGCGGAGCGGCTGCAGGATGAGCGCAACCTGGCCCTGGTGTGCAAGGCGTTGCCGAAGCTCCCGCAGGCACCGCTCTACGCCCTGTGCCAGAGCCTGGAGAACGCGCCCCTCCCCCTCGCCCTGCAAGGCGCGCTGCTGGAGCGCATCGGCAAGGAGCAGGAGTGCGTCGAGCCCGATGCCGAGACCCTGGCCTATCTGTGCCGGGCCCTGGCCTCCTGCCCGGGCAACGAGCTGCGCAGCAACAAGCTGCTGACCCTGCTGCAGACCCGCCCCAGCCCCTCCCTGCTGCTCGCCATCGCGGGCCGCCTCTGGCCCGATCTGAAAAGCCCGGCGCTGCTCGGCCTGTTCCTCGAGCAGCTTGCCCTGCAACCCACCCAGTTCTTCAACCAGGTATTTGCCGAGCTCGTCACGCTACCGGCATTGCGCAATGATATGCTGGCAAAACTGCGTGACCCCGAACGCAGCGAGGCCCTGGGTCTGGCCATCGGTCGCCTGTTCGCTGCCACCTAGGCCCGACACAACGGCCCTGTTGCCTGAGGTGAACAGGGCCCCACACACATCACAGAAGGAACCCGCTGATGGGAGAAATGCTTGGGATCTTGCTGCTCGGCCTCGTTGGCTGGGCCTTCTGGCAACAGCGCCGCCAGGCGGAGTTGGCTTGGCAATACATGCGCCGCTACTGCCAGCACCACGACCTGCAACTGCTGTCGCTGGCGCGGACACACCGTGCCCTGGGGCACAAGCCCCTGCGCCTGCTCACCTACTACCAGTTCGAGTTCTCCAGCGACGGAGAGAGCCATTATCAGGGGCAGCTCTGCATGCAGGGGCTGCATGTCGCCGGTGTCGAGCTGCCACCCCATCGTCTCCCCTCCTAGATTTGAGAGCACGGGGGCTGGCTATACTCTTCCACAGCCCCCTTCCAAGGAGTACCGACATGGAATTGCTCACCCATGACATGGCCGCCCTGTTTGCCCAGCTGGGGCTGGCCAGTGACGACATCAGCCAGCAGCGTTTTATCCGCGACCATCCCATCGATCGCCATACCCAGTTGCCCGACGCGCCGTTCTGGACGCCTTCCCAGGCAGGCTTTCTGCGCGATGCCCTCAGCCACGACGCCGACTGGGCGGAAGCCATCGACCAGCTGGATGTGATGCTGCGCCAGGGGACCTGATCCCCGCACTCCCGGCGGCCAGCGTTGGGTAGACGCGGAGCCGCCAATCCCCTCCCTCTCGCCACCCACGCCCTTCGCTCCGCTTTCCTGATGGACAGGCTTTGATTAAGCTCTGTGCCACTATCCACCCGCAGCAAGACGGCCGTGCAGGAGCCAAGATGTCAGCCCAAGAGATCATCCAGATAGCCAACGAACTCAGTGCCAGGGGGATCACCCCCTCTACCGCCATGGTCAAGGCCCGCCTCAGCCATCCCGTGCCCATGGCCGAGCTGCTCAAGGTGTTGAGCCAGTGGAAGCAACAACCCCAGCCCGCGGCGACAGCGCCCGCCCCCGCCAGTGCCCCCGAGGCGTCCCCCTTGGCCACGGAAAGCGTCACTCTTCAGCAACTGAGCGAACAGCTCGCCCGGCTGGAGCAGAAGGTCGATCGCCTCACCGATCTGCTGCTCAACCAGAAGCCGGATTGACCCATCGCCATGTATATCCTCGAACTCACCTTTGAGTGCTACCGCGATACGTCCCTCGGGGAGGCCGAGCGGGCCATCGTCCACTACCTCGACATGCTGCGCTATCAGGGTCAGATCCTGGGGCGGGAGTTTCCCACCAGCATGCACGAAGGCTATTTCGTCAGCCGGGTGGTCTGCCCGGAGCAGGACAGCCTGCACCCTGACAACCAGAGCGAGCTGGTCGCCCTTGCCGAGCAAGGTCTGCACCAGGCGGGCCTGCTCGCCCCCAAACTCCACCTGCAAGGGGCGGATCTGCTCTCGGACAGCACGGACCCGTGCGCAGAGCAGGGGGAGCGCCCCAGCTGGATGCTGCTCTACACCAGCTTCCTGCACAGTTGCTCTCCCCTGCGCTGCGGCGACCACTTCGCCCCCATCCCGCTCTATCGGCTGCCCGCCGTCGCCAACGGTGACCACAAGCAGATCATCAAGTGGCAGGAAGATTGGGAAGCCTGCGATCAGTTGCAGATGAACGGCTCCATCGCCGAACACGCCGCCCTGCACGAAATCGGCGAGGTGGGCAGCCGCCTTCATCGCCGGGGCAGCGATCTCGCCAGACGGCTGGAGGTCCTGAGCGGCATCCCCACCTATTACTATCTCTACCGGGTAGGTGGCCTGAGCGCTACCGAAGAGCGGGCTCGCCCCTGCCCTGGCTGTGGTGGCCCATGGGCGCTGGACGCCCCCCTGCACGAGATCTTCGACTTCAGGTGCGAGCCTTGCAGGCTGGTGTCCAACCTCTCCTGGGACTTCAAGGAGTAGGAGCCTACCGCGCACAATGGTTCAATAAAAAGAGAGGGCCTTGCCAGGTGGCAAGGCCCTCTCTTTTGGGGCATCACTGGGGCAAGGTTTCCAGTCGCGCCAGAAAGGCCGGCAACGAGGGAGCCAGCGTCAGGCGCCGTCCGGAGTCCAGCCACTCCAGCCACACCTGGCCGCTCTCGTTATCGAGGGACACCAGCGTCATCTCGTTGCGGGTCGTGGCAATGAAGAGTGAAGGGGATCGCTTCAACTTGCGCAGCATCAGCAGGTGGCCGATGAGGTTCTCCTTGAGCAGATCCAGATCGGCGTCGTTCCACGGCAGGATGAGTTCGATGCGCAGCCCCTTGAAAGAGCAGGGCAGAGGGCGGCTGAACCAGTGGCCAAACAGGGCGATGGCGCTGGGATGCAGCGTCAGCTCCAGGGCGTTCTCCATGGCCGTGAAGTCGGCTGCCTGCTCCCGCTGGAACGGACGCCAGGCGACCCGCCCCTCCCTGGGTTCATCCAGCTCGCAAGGAGAGCGCCAGTCGGCCTCCCAGTCACACAGGGGTAACCCCCGCCTTCCTTCGCCATCGCGCTGCCAGCGTAAAAAGAACTGCTCCAGGGCAGACAGGACTTGATCCGACATCGATATTCCCCACAATAGCGGCCTCTGATGGCCGCAAGTACCTGATCGAAAAATCGGGCCATTGCACCATCAAACCCCTTATCAGACAAGCGTGAGCAAACCAGCATGAGCAAACAAGAGAGATACGCCGGCGCCAGTGCGCTGCAAGGCCTGAGCCTGGGGCAGCAGTCCGCCTACATCAGCCAGTACACCCCGAGTCTGCTGCAGCCCGTGCCACGCAGCCTGAACCGCGACGATCTTGGCCTGAGAGGTGAACTGCCGTTCCAGGGGTGCGACGTCTGGACCCTGTATGAACTCTCCTGGCTCAATGCCAAAGGCAAGCCCGTGGTTGCCATCGGGGAGGTCTTTGTGCCTGCTACCAGCCCGAATCTCATCGAGTCCAAGTCGTTCAAGCTTTACCTGAACTCCTTCAACCAGACCCGCTGCGACTCCCTGGAGGCAGTGCAAGCGCTGCTGGTTCAGGACCTGAGTGGCTGCGCTGGTGCCCCGGTGAGCGTCACCCTCTTCACCCTCGACCAGGCCCCCCACCAGATAGCCCAGCTGCCCGGTGAGTGCATCGACAACCTGGATATCGAGGTGGATGGCTACGAGTTTGACGAGACCCTGCTGCAAGGGGCCGCCGGTCGCGAGATCGTGGAGGAGACCCTGCACAGCCACCTGCTCAAGTCCAACTGCCTGGTGACCAGCCAGCCGGACTGGGGATCCGTGGTGATCCACTATCGCGGCCCGCGCCTCGACCGGGAGAAGCTGTTGCGCTACCTCATCTCGTTCCGCCAGCACAACGAGTTCCACGAGCAGTGCATCGAGCGCATCTTTACCGATCTCAAGCACTTCTGCGCCCCGGAAAAACTGACCGTCCATGCCCGTTACACCCGCCGCGGCGGCCTGGACATCAACCCCTTCCGCAGCGACTGGGAGCCGGTTCCGGCGAACCTGCGCCTCATTCGCCAGTAATCACCGGCGCCGCCATCCTGCGGGCTGCGGCCGGCTGCGCATCACCTCAGTAAACTCTGGACGGGCGGGGGTGGGCTTGGATAACATGCCTGCACCTCCGTGCCGTTCTTAATCCAATGAATCAACTGTTTTTTCTGGCAATGATGATGTCCTCCCTGTCGGCTCCTGATCTGGATCTGGCCAAGGAGCAGTTGTCCATCGACCTGCAGCAGGCCCAGACCCTGGTGCTGACCGATCCCGCCAGATGTGCCCAGATTGCCACCTCCTTCCTCGAACGCACGGCTAACAATCCCAAGCAGATCATCAGCAACCGTCAGGAATACGGCTATCGCGAGCCGATGCTGAACTACGGTACCGCCACCCAGACCACGGGCGCCTATCTGCTCAAGGGGGAGTGTCTGCAGCAGCTAGGGCAGTTCGCCCAGGCACAGGAGTCCTTTGAGCAGGGCATCGCCATGGCCGAGAAAGAGCAGCAGTTCGAGCTGCAGGCCCATGGGCTCTATCTGCTGGTTAGAAGCCGCAACCTGCAACAGCATACCCATGGCGCCGCGGCCCCCCTGCTCGACAAACTCGACAAACTGCTGGCCAATCCCGACCTCAAGGAGAGCCAGTTGCAGGTCTACAGCCGCTTGCTGCGCGTCAACGCCAGCATAGAGGAACGGCAATTCGATCTCGCCAAACAGCAGCTGGCCGAGACCCGCAAATGGGCGGATCACGCCAAACAGCCTCTGGCCAGGGCCTGGACCAGCGCCGTGGGCGGGGATCTCTATCAGGCTCTGGGTCAGCCCCAGCTTGCACTGGGGGAGTACATCGAAGCACAACAGCAAGCCAAGCCCCTGCAGGATCCCCTCTTCCTCGGCCTGCTCTCGAACCAGATGGTCAGCCTCTATCAGGAAGAGCAGGAGCCACAAAAAGCGCTGCAATACGCCAGCGAGGCGGCCAACTATTTTCATGCCCTCGGCAATTCCTCCATGCTGAGCGACGCCCTGATCGTGCTCGCCCGTCTCAACCGGGATCAGGGCGAGATGAACATGGCGCTGGTCTATTTCTTCAATGCCCTCGACCTGCTGGACGAGAGCAGCAACCGTACCCGCATCGCCCATCTCAAGTTCGAGATAGGCAAGACCTACCTGCAGACCGGCAATCTCAACCTGGCGCGAAACTACCTGAACGCCGCACGCCAGTCCCATGAGCTGGGGGATGACAAGGAGTCGCTCATCGACACCCTGCTGTTGCTGGGAGAGCTGCACCTCAAGCAGCAGGAGGCGGGCATCGCCATCCTGCAGTTGGAGAACGCTCTCACCCTGGCCAACCGGATTGGGGACATCCGGCGCCAATTCGAGATCTTCCGCCTGCTCTCCGTCGCCTATGAGCAGAAGGGTTACCTCCAGCAGGCCCTGGAGAGCTACAAGAATTACCACCAGCGCAGCGAACTGGTTCGCCAGCAACAGCTGGCGCTGGAGCAGGAGGCGGTGCGCGACAACTACGCCCAGGTGGAGCGGGTGCAACAGGTCAAGGAGCTGGAACAGCAACTCGACGCCAGCCAGCACCAGCAGGAGCGATACCTCTGGACCAGCGTCAGCACCGGGCTGCTGCTGGCACTCTTCATCTATCTGTTCTTCACCCTCTGGCTGAAACTGCGGGTCGCGCGCCTTCATGCCAAACAGCTGGGAGAAGCCCTGCTGGTAGAGCCGCGCAGCGGCCTGGCCAACTGGCAGCGACTGATGAGCCGCTGGCCGCGGGAGATGGCCAAGCGCCAGCAGAAATCCGAGCGCTGGTACCTGAGCGAACGCCCCACCAGCGAATTTGACGACAAGCTGCACTACCTGCTGTTCCGGGTTCCCTTCCTGATCAACAGCCTGGAGCAACACGGCTATCAGGTCAGCCGCGAGATAGAGCAGGCCTTCGGCCGCTACGTCAACGAACTGACCCCGCAAGATGGCCGCATCTACGACCTGCGCGAAGGCCACCTGCTCTATGTGGTGCCCCAGCGCCACGTGGCCCAGTTGCATCAGCTGGCTCAGACCCTGCTCGACACCCTGGCAGCCTTCCCCTGCGAGCACCCGCTGGACAGGCGCATCAGCCTCGGCATCGTCAGCCATCCCTTCCTGCCCAAGGCGGCCATGGCCCTCGATCACCACGGCCTGTTCGATCTCTGCTACCTAGCCCTCTCGGGAGCCATTCAGCTCAGCGAAAAATGCCAGCAGAGCGTCTGGCTTGAGCTGGCCGCCATCGATTGCCAGCAGGCCGCATTTTTTAACGGAGATGTGTGGCAATGCTGCTTGATGGCAATTGACAAGGGACTGGTAAAAGTAAATTCTTCTCATGAAAAGCAATGGGTTAACTGGCTTGCGCTTTCACGGACGAAGGTTGCGGACAATCCGTGACAAAAAGGTACTCAACGGGGTCTTTGATTGGCTTTCTGTTGCTGGACGAAACAAAAACGATAATGACAACAGGGCGACCTGAAGAATGAATGATATGGCTGCCGTAACAGGACAACTGGCAAGACTCAGGGAATCCCTCCAGCAGAAACAGCAGGAGCTTGACGGCATGGCGAGCTTCTCCGATGCCGAACGCACCCGCAGTATCCAGTTCATCGGCAAGTTGATGCAAGCCTGTCGCGGCCACGATCGCGAGCTCGACAACCGGCTCGCCAAGCTCAAGCAGAAACTTGAAGGCAACCCTCCGCTCACCTCCATCGATGCCGATCTGATCGCCATCGAGAAGCTGTTGCAGCAGCACAGCCACACCATGGAAGAGTCCATCAGCCTGACCCGGGCAGCCATCGATCTCGGCAGCAAACAGCTCAAAACCATCAAGGGGTTTCCGGAAGATACCCGCCGCGCCCTCAAGGAGTTTCTCGCCAGCCCGGAGAGTTACGGCATCGGCGATCACCAGAAGAAGGTGATCCGGCTGCTGGAGTTCTACCAGCAGGCGATCAAGATCCAGCTGCTGCCGCGCAAGCCGCTGATCCCCCCTTCGGCGGAGATCCCCACCGAGCTCTCCAGCCCGGCCCCTACCGACTCCTTTGACATCAAGGCACATGCCCAGATTTCAGACGAGTTGCAGCGTCTCATCACCGAGCTCGACTTTGCCGGCGCCGTGGGCGAGAGCCTCGCAGACATCCGCCGCCAGTTGCTCGGGGGCATCACCCCTGCCCTGCTGGCCGAACTCTGCCTGCAGATCATCGAACTCATCATCGAGGGTACCCGGGAAGAGCGCAAAGCCTCCCAGGCGTTTCTCAGCACCCTGAACGAGAGTCTCTCCTCGGTCCATTACAGCTTTACCGAATCCCTGGATGAAGGGCGGGCGCTGCAAAATGCCGCCCATCTCAGCGGACAGGCGCTGGAGCGGGAACTCGCCGCCATCGATCGCGCCATGGCAGCCCATGACTCGCCACAGATACTCAGGGGCGCCATTTCTGGGCATCTGGACACTATCCGCCGGCTGCAGCAGGAGCGGGAGGAGATGGCCAACCGCGAGCGCCACCTGCTCACCCACCTCTCCAACATGGAAGCCAAGCTCAGGTTGATGAAGGACGAGACCGCCGAGTACAAGAAGCGGCTCAGCATCCAGAAACACAAGCTCTTCCTCGACAGCCTGACCCAGGTACACAACCGGGCGGCCCTGGACGAGCGGCTCGAGCTCGAATACAAACGCTGGTTACGCTATGGCACCCCCCTGTGCCTGGCCATCATCGACATCGACCACTTCAAGCACATCAATGACAACTACGGCCACATGGCCGGCGACAAGGCATTGAAGGTGGTTGCCAAGGCCCTGCAGAACGCCTTGCGCGACACCGACTTCATCGCCCGCTTTGGCGGTGAGGAGTTCGTGGTCTTGCTGCCGAACATCAATCCGGACAAGTACCAGAAGCCGCTGGAGAACCTGCGTCAGACCATCAAGAGCATCCCGTTCCGCTTTCGCGATGCCAGGGTCGAGATCACCATCTCCATCGGTGCCACTCTGTTTCGGACCGGCGACCATACCACGGATGCGTTCGAGCGCGCCGACAAGGCGCTCTACAGTTCCAAGCACTCCGGCCGGGATCAGGTCAATCTCGCCTGAATCCGCTTTGAGGGACGGCTAAAAAAGCGGCAAACGCACAGTCCCCCTATTCCCCTGCCCACCCCCTTGCCTCTACTATCGAACCCGAGGGATGCCAAAGCATCCCGTTTTCTCCCCAGGGAAAGCACAACGATAACAAGCGAGTGAAAGGGGAAATTATGATTACACACATCAATCCCGTGGGCAGCATGGACCTGCTGTCCCAGCTCGAGGTGGATCGCCTCAAGCAGACGGCCTCCAGCGATATCTATCAACTGTTTCGCAACTGCTCGCTGGCGGTCCTCAACTCCGGCAGCCATACCGACAGTTCCAAAGAGATACTGGAACGTTTCAAATCCTTCGATATTCACGTGATCCGGCGCGAGCGCGGGGTCAAGCTCGAGCTGTTCAACGCCCCCGAGCACGCCTTCGTCGACGGCGAGATCATCCGCGGCATCCAGGAGCACCTGTTCTCCGTGCTGCGGGACATTCTCTATGTGTCGACCCAGCTCGAGTCCAATCGTCTGGTCAACCTGACCAGCTCCACCCATATCTCCAACGTGGTGTTCGCCATCCTGCGCAACGCCAAGGCGATCCTGCCCGGCGCGGATCCCAACCTGGTGGTCTGCTGGGGCGGCCACTCCATCAACGAGGTGGAATACCAGTACACCCGGGCAGTGGGTAGCGAGCTGGGTCTTCGCGAGCTCAACATCTGTACCGGCTGCGGTCCGGGTGCCATGGAGGGCCCCATGAAAGGGGCCGCCGTCGGCCACGCCAAGCAGCGGGTGCGCAACGGCCGTTACATCGGTCTCACCGAGCCTTCCATCATCGCCGCCGAACCGCCGAACCCCATCGTCAACGAGCTGGTGATCCTGCCGGACATCGAGAAGCGGCTGGAAGCCTTCGTGCGTCTGGGTCACGGCATCATCATCTTCCCGGGCGGGGTCGGAACTGCCGAGGAGCTGCTCTACCTGCTCGGTATCATGATGCACCCGGCCAACGATCGCCAACCCATCCCCATCGTGCTGACCGGCCCGAAAGAGAGCGCCGACTACTTCCGCGCCATCGACGACTTCGTCAAGGCGACCCTGGGGGAAGCCGCCACCAGTCTCTACCGGATCATCATCGGCGATGCGCCCGAGGTGGCCCGCGTGATGAAGGAGGCGATGCCGAAGATCCGCGAATACCGCAAGTCGGTGGGAGATGCCTACTCCTTCAACTGGTCCCTGCGGATCGAGCCCGAGTTCCAGCTGCCGTTCGAGCCGGATCACGCCAGCATGGCCAGCCTGGATCTGCATCGCAACCAGCCACCCCAGCTGCTGGCAGCCAACCTGCGCCGCGCCTTCTCAGGCATCGTCGCAGGCAACGTCAAGGAAGGGGGCATCAGGGCCATCGAGAAGAAGGGTCCCTTCAAGCTGCACGGCGACAAGGAGCTGATGCACCTGATGGACAGATTGCTGGAAAGCTTCGTCAAGCAGCAGCGCATGAAGCTGCCGGGCAGCCAGTACGTTCCCTGCTACGAGATAGTCAAATAGTCGGGACATCACAATGCACCGCACCGGAGGGGCCCATGGGCCCCTCTTTCATTGACTGGTCTTCTACGGGGTTAGCAGGAGACGCCACCATTGTTACAATGGCAATCCCCGACGCCCGGAGTGCCCCATGCCACACCTGCTCATCATCGATGCCCTCAACCTCATCCGCCGACTGCACGCGGTGCAGAGCCAGCAGGGACTGACCCCGGCTCAGGCCCTGCTCGCCACCCGTGCCAACCTCATCAACACCTGCAAGAAGCTCCTGGCGGCCAGCAAGCCGACCCACGCCATCGCGGTCTTTGACGGTGAGGTCCACAGCTGGCGCAAGACGCTCTATCCCCCCTACAAGGAGGGCCGCACCCCCATGCCGGATGAGCTGAGAGAAGGGCTTGCCGACCTGCAGGACGCCTTCTGGGAGTGCGGTGTGGATGCCCTGCTCTCCCAGACCGACGAGGCGGACGATCTCATCGCCACCCTGGCAAGCGGCATTGCCCAGCACGGCGCCAGCGCCACCATCATCTCCACCGACAAGGGGTTCTGCCAGCTCATCTGCCCGCAGATCCGGGTGCGGGATTACTTCAACAAACGCTGGCTGGATGCCGCCTTCGTCCAGCAGCAGTACGGCGTTACACCGACCCAGCTTGTGGACTTCTGGGCCCTGACCGGTATCAGCGGCTCCAACATCAAGGGGGTGCCCGGCATTGGCCCCAAGACCGCCACCCAGTTGCTGCAGCAATACGGGGACCTGGCTGCCATGCTGGAGGCCTGTGAGCGGGAGGAGGCCACCAGACCCCTGCTCAAGCTGCGCCAGCACCGGGAAGAGGCCCTGCTGGCCCAACGCCTGGTCCGGCTGCAGCACGATATCCCGCTCGGGTTCAACCTGCGGGAGATCCGCTACCCTCCCATCCCTGATGCCGGGGCGTGATCCCCAGCACACCATTTCCCAAGACAGGCCGTACCTGTTGACATAAATGGGTAAAATGTAAAGAAACATGGAGGATGTGGTGCAAAAATGGTATAAAGCCGACGAATCCTCCCCCTCTGTTCCCTAGAAGTGGATACGCCTCATGTCAAAAAGAAAGATTACCGTCATCCCGGGCGACGGCATCGGCCCCAGCATCATCGAGTCCGCCATCCAGATCCTGACCCACGCGGGTTGTGACTTCGACTACGAATACGCAGACGCCGGTCTGGTAGCCCTGGAAAAACATGGCGAGCTGCTGCCCCAGGCCACCCTCGACCTGATCGAGAAGAACAAGGTCAGCCTGAAAGGCCCGCTCACCACTCCGGTCGGCGGTGGCTTCACCTCCATCAACGTCTCCCTGCGCAAGAAGTTCAATCTCTACGCCAACGTGCGCCCCGTCCTCTCCTTCAAGGGCACCAAGAGCCGTTACGACAACATCGACATCATCACGGTGCGCGAGAACACCGAAGGCATGTACTCCGGTGCCGGCCAGAAGCGCAGCGATGACAACCAGAGCGCCGAGGCGATGAGCATCATCACCCGGGAAGGGGCCGAGCGCATCGTCACCTTCGCCTTCGAGCTGGCGCGCCAGGAAGGACGCAAGAAGGTCACCATCATCCACAAGGCCAACATCCTCAAGTCCACCTCCGGCCTGTTCCTAGAAGTGGCCCGTCAGGTCGCGGCCCGCTACCCGGACATCCAGAACGAGGAGATGATCGTCGACGCCGCCTGCATGAACCTGGTGATGTACCCGGAGCGCTTCGATGTGATGGTCACCACCAACCTGTTCGGCGACATTCTCTCGGATCTCTGTGCCGGTCTGGTGGGGGGGCTGGGCATGGCGCCAGGCGCCAACATCGGTGAAGGGGCCGCCATCTTCGAAGCGGTACACGGCTCTGCGCCGGACATCGCCGGCAAGAACATCGCCAACCCCACCTCGGTGATCCTCGCCTCCATCCAGATGCTGGAGTATCTCGGCATGCAGGACAAGGCGGAGCGCATTCGCGAGGCCGTGCGGGCGACCATCGAGTCCGGTGCTCGGGTGACCCGTGACCTGGGGGGCACTGCGTCCACCAGCGAATTCACCCAGGCCATCATCGACCGTCTATAAATAGAGTCCAACCATATGATTTTAAAAGGGAGCTTCGGCTCCCTTTGTTTTATGCCAACGCCTCCCTACCTCCCTCGCCAGATGAATACTATGTTGATATGAGGGATAAGGAGATCCACCATGCGTGCTACTTTCATCTTGCTGATCGTCAGCAGCAGTGCCACGGCATTAGACAGGCCAGTCGACAATGCCTGGTTGACGCCGCCTCCCCAGCACGAAGCGCCAGCCAAGCAGACCTGGCAATCCACCCTGGATACCAACGATCTGCTCAAACAGCCCAAGCCGCTCTCTCTGGGGGTGGATATCACCACCGACAGCAACGGCAATCGGCAGATCACCCCCTATCAGAAGCTGAACCTCACGGCAGAGAAGAGCGTCAGCCTCTCCTTCGAAAAGCAAAAGCCCAGGATCAAGTTCAACGCTGGCGGCATCAACACCTCGGTCAAGCTTCGCGGGGATGGCGTCAAGATGCAGTTCAACCCCAGTGACAAGACCATTCCCCTGCAAATTGAGCTGAAGATCACCGACGACGAGTCCATGATGCGTCTGGACTACCGCTTCTGATGACCCAGACACAAAAAAACCGGACGTCACCGTCCGGTTTTTTCATGCCCTGTTCCCGATGCAGCTTCAGGACTTGGGGGACAGCTTGGAGACCCAGAACTTGTTGTAGACGTGCACCGTGATCTCTTCGCGATCGTGATAGAGCTGTTTGGCCTGAATGATGAAACCGCCGTCGATGTCGGCCAGCAGTCCGCGCAGCACCTCGATGTTGTGCACCGCCTCGGCGTAGCGCTTCTTCATCGGCAGCTTGAGGTTGAACATGGCTTCCTGACAGTCGTTCTCCCTGAACCAGTCGGCCACCATGTGGGTCACTCGCGCCGGCTTGTCCACCATGTCGCACACCAGCCAGTAGGTATTCTTCTTGCTCGGCCGCCACACGAAACCATCGTCACGGATGTGCTTCACCTGGCCTGTGTCCATCAGGGATTGGGCCATCATGCCGTTGTCCACCGCCGTCACCATCATGCCACGACGCACCAGCTGATAGGTCCAGCCACCCGGGCAGGCGCCAAGATCCACGGCCTTCAGGCCGGAGCACAGGCGCAAGTCCCACTCTTCCTTCGGCACGAAGACGTAGAACGCCTCTTCCAGCTTGAGGCTGGAGCGGCTCGGGGCATCGGCCGGGAATCGCAGGCGCGGGATCCCCATGTGGAAGGCAGAGTTGTTGAAGGAGTAGGAGTACCCCAGCATCAGGTGGTCATTGGCCAGGAAGAAGGCGTGGAACACGGGACGGTTCGGGGTCTCCTTCTTGGTCAGGATCTCGTTGCTGCGCAGCGCCTGGCGAAGCGGCACGGTGAACTTGCGGCAGAAGGCGGAGAGCTCCTTCGCCTCGTTGGTATCGGCCGTCTCCACCCGCAGATCACCGCAAATGGCGTAACCGCTCGCCGCCTCCAGGATGGGAGAGACCCGATCGCTTATTTCCAGATCTTTCAGCTCGTGGGTCACCACCAGCATCTGGCGAATGAAGATGAGCTCGCGGAACGGCAGCTTGCGCGCCAGCAGATCGGCCTGCTCCTCGTCATACAACTCGAAGATCACATAGCCGCTGTCGTCCTTGACCCGGGCAAAGCCGTAGCACTGCATGTTGCCGGCACGCTCGGTGATCTCTGCCGCCGCCTCTTTCTCAAAACCCGGGCGGCAATAAAGCAGCAGATTATTCATTCTTTCCTCCAAGACGACAGCCGGCCCACATCAGAGCCGCCCATCCCAACATAAAACAGAGGCCACCGGCCGGGGTGATGAGCCCCAGCCCCTTGCTGCCAAGCAGCACCATGGCGTAAATACTGCCGGAGAATCCCAGGATCCCCAGCACAAAGACGGCGCCCGCGAAGGTGATCACCTTGCCGCGCACGCCGCACAACCCCAGCACCAGCAGGGCCAGGGCGTGGAAAAACTGGTATTGCACGGCGGTGTTGAACGCCGCCAGCAACGAAGGAGCAATGCCGGTCGCCGCCAGCCCGTGAGCGCCGTAGGCCCCGAGCATGGTGGCCGTCAGGCCGAAGAAGCCCGCCAGCACCAGCCAATGTCGTTGGATCTGCATCTTCTCTCCTTGCACGCTTCTTCTCTCGACCCGCTCGAGATGGTCAGGAGCGGCCCACCGCCGCGATAAAACCCTTGATCCGCTCCGCAGCCAGGCGCAGGTTCTCCTGCTCGCTCATACCGCTCGCCTTTCTCGGTTTGAAACCATGATCCCCGTCGGTCAGCCAGTGGACCGATACGGCGGGTGAGAAGGGGAAATCGGCCAGCTCGGCGCGGGAACCGAAGGTATCGCGCTCCCCCTGCAGCAGCAGCGTGGGCGTCGTGATCAGCTTGAGCACCTCGCCCCGCCATGCGTCGGGCTTGGCCGGGGGGTGGAAAGGATACCCGAGAACGATCAATCCTGCAGCATCCATCTCGTCGCCCCCCTCGCAAAACAGCTCGGCCGCCATCCTTCCCCCCATGGACTTGCCCGCCAGAAACAGCCGGGGATGGGCAAACTGGCGCACCATCTCGCGCCAGTGAGCCAGCAGCACGGGTTGTCTGTCCGGCGGCCTGCGTTTGCCGTCCTGAGCCCGTTTGGTCATATAGGGGAAGTTGAAGCGCACCACCTCGATCTCCGGCCCCGCCAACAGTCGCGACAACTCGGCCAGGAAGCGGTGCTCCATGCCCGCCCCCGCGCCGTGGGCCAGCAGAATGCGAACGGGGGCGTCACTCGCCCCCTCTCTTGTCAGGTCAGTCACCAGGTCAACTCCTCAGGCATCGGCAAGGCGGGCACTCCTGCGGGCCTCTTCCTGCTCCACCAGTTCCAGCATCCAGTCACGGAAGGCCACTATCTTGCCCTGATCGGACTGCTGCTCCTGACACACCAGATAGAAAGCGTTCTTGCTCACCAGCACCTGTTCGAACGGGCAGATGAGACGACCCGCCTCTATCTCCGGCTGGGCCAGCACGCTGTGGCCGAGCGCCACCCCCTGACCGTGGATCGCCGCCTGGATCACCATGGTGGAGTGGCTGAAGATGGGCCCCTGATTCACATTGGGGGCATCGATGTCGAGCTGGCGGAACCAGGCCTTCCAGTCGCGCCGGGAGGTGTCGTGCAGCAGGGTGTGACGGGTCAGATCGTCCGGGGTGCGCAGGGGCTTGGGGCCGGTCAGCAGCAGGGGCGAGCAGACCGGGATCAGGTACTCGGTGTGCAGCTTGTCCGAACGAAGACCCGGCCAGTTGCCGCGGCCGTAGTAGATGGCCACGTCCACGTCGTCGGTCAGCGACCCCTCGTCCATGTCCACCGCCTTGATCCGCACATCGATGTCCGGGTGGCGTTCGCTGAACTTGACCAGGCGGGGCACCAGCCACTGGATGGCGAAGCTCGGCTGCAGGGAGACGGTGAGCGCCCCCTTGGCGCTGCGGGCCAGCAGCTTGTCGGTCGCCTCGGAGATGGAGGCGAAGATGTCCTTGATGTCGAGGAAGTAGCTCTGCCCCTCCTCGGTCAGTAGCAGGGAGCGATTCTTGCGGCGAAACAGCTTGATGCCGAGATACTCCTCCAGCGCCTTGATCTGGTGGCTGATGGCTGCCTGGGTCACGAACAGCTCTTCTGCTGCGCGGGTAAAGCTCAAGTGACGAGCCGCGGCTTCAAACGCTTTCAGTGCATTGAGCGGAGGTAAACGACGAGACATGGAATCGGCCGACGATGAATTTTTCTAATGGGGCGCATTATAAATTGTCGGTTGCGGGTCGACCAGTGAATAAACATAATTCGCCACGCAATTCGTTGTCATATGGCTCACACCTTCTCTTCCATGTTGGTTTACATGTGGTTTTTGTGAGTGAGTCGACAGTGATTGTGGTGTTGTGTTTCTTCCTCTGCGGGAAGAAGGGCTAAATCAGGTCGATTTAACCCAGTCTGTCATCTGAATGTGTTTGGCGCCTCCGGTTGGATGGCGCCTTTTTTCTTATCCTCCCCTACACCCGGAACTGGCCCACCAGTTGCTGCTGCTTGTCCGCCAGTTGCGACAGCTCGCGCCCGTTGTCAGCGGAGGTCGCCGCTTCCGCCCGAATGGTATGGCTCACATCGCGAATGTTGCTGACGTTGCGATTGATCTCGTCCGCCACTCCGCTCTGCTCCTGCGCGGCCCTCGCGATCTGCTCGTTCATCTGGTGGATGGTGCCGACAGCCTGGATGATCTGCTCCAGCACGCTGACCGACTGCTCCACCTTGGTGAGGGTCAGATCCGCCTGGTGATGACCGGTCAGGATCGCCTTCACCACCGCCTCCGTCCCCGACTGCAACTGGCCGATGAGGTTCTGGATCTCGACGATGGCGTTCTGGGTTCGGCCCGCCAGGTTGCGCACCTCGTCGGCGACCACCGCAAAACCGCGCCCCTGCTCACCGGCTCGGGCCGCCTCGATGGCCGCGTTCAGGGCAAGCAGGTTGGTCTGCTCGGCAATCCCCTGGATCACCACCAGGATGTCGTTGATGTTGTCGCTGTTGGCGGAGAGGTGTTCCACCACTGGTTTGGCGTCGCTTATCACCGTCATCAGTCTGGACATGGCCTCCTGGGTCTGCGCCACCACGGACTTGCCCTCCTGAGCCGCCGTGTCGGCCTCATCGGCCGCCGCCACCGCCGCATTGGCATTGCCGGCGACCTGCAGGGCGGTAGCGCTCAACTCTTCAAACGCGGTCGCCACCAGATCCACCTCCTGATACTGGGACTGCATGCCGGCGCTGGTACGGGCTGCCCCTTGCGCCGCCAGGGCCGCACTGGCCCGAGTGCCCGCAACAGTGTCGATCACCTGGCTGATGGTGGATTGCAGTTTGTCCAGGAAGTTGTTGAACCACTTGGCCAGCTCGCCTATCTCGTCATCCCTGCGCAGATCGATGCGCTGGGTGAGATCCCCCTCCCCGCTGGCGATGTCCTTGAGGCGTGCCACCACGGCACGGATGGGCGCCACGATGCGCTGGGCCATCAGCCAGATGCAGAGCAGGGCGAGCGCCGAAATCCCGCCACCTATCGTGAGCTGGGTGGCCACGATGCGCTGGGCCTGATCCTCAAGCTCCCCTTGCAGTTGCAGGGCCGAGGCGAGCACCACGGCGCGGGGCAGCTCGATATAGGTGCCCCACTTGCGATCCGTACCGCGCATGCTGACCGGCACGAAGGTCTGCAACAGTGCGCCATCCGGGCTCCAGCGCGTCACCACATCTCCCTTGGTCAGCCACCCCTTGAGATCCTGCGCCAGCCCTTGCTGCTCCAGCAGATTGCCAAGGGCGACGGGGAACCCTTCCACGCCGGCCACCCGCCCTTCACTGCTGAGCAGAAGCACCTTGCCCTGCCCCTTGTAGAGGGTCCGGCCCATCTCTTCCACCAGGCTCTGCAGGGTCCCCAGGGAGATGTCGACCCCCACCATGCCAAGCAGGGAGCCCTGGTCCAGCAGCGGCACGGTTACCGAGGTCATCAACACCTGCTGGGTCCCCACCTCGTCCACATAGGGTTCGAGCAGACAGAGCGCCTTGCTGCGGATGCTGCAACTGTACCAGTCGTTCTCAAGGCCGCCGTGTCCGGAGGGCTTGTCGTTGGCCAGTATCGCCTCGTCCATCACCTCCAGGGTCACCTTGCCATCGACCCTGGCCCAATAGCTGGAGAAACGCCCCTTGTCGTTGGCCCCGAGCGCCGTCGACCCCTGATAGTTGTCATCCTCCCCGTCGAGCTGGTTGGGTTCGAATACCGCATAGACACCGAGCAGGTTCGCTGACGACTCCGCCGCATCCTGCAACTGCTGGTTGACGGCATTGCGCAGCGCCTCGGAGTGAACGAAGTTGTCGGCCGCGTTCTTGCGCTGGAACAAGATACCCTCGGCAAGCAGGGTCGCCCTGAAGTAAGCCTCATCGAGGTAGCTGGTCACCCGGGCTGCCTGGGTCGCCCCCATGGCCTGCATCCAGTTTTCTGCCGCGTGCAGCCCCTCCAGGGTGGTGGAGGTGAGCACCTGCTCCTGCATGCGGGCCGCGTTGAAAAGAGAAGAAGCCACCAGCGCGACGGCACTGGCCAGCAGACAGCAACCGGCGATCAGGGTGATCCGTCCCTGAACAGAAAGAGAACTCATGCCACTATTTCCTAACGTCTACAGATGTGAACACTGTATCGGTTTTGGATACAAAAACTTAACTAAATCAGCAGAAATCCAGGCTTAATTGATTGATTTCACCCGCTCCGGGCAAACCAACGACCAGACCGAGCAGGCGAATGGGCTTTCCTTGAGCCCGTTGCAGTCCCTCGTGCAGCAGATCGTGGAAACGTGCCGCCTGATAACTCCCCTTGCGATAAACGGTGGTCTGGTGAAAATCGGCAAACTTCAGCTTGATCCCCTGCCCCATCAGCATCTCCGCAGGGCAGGCCTTGGCAAAACGCTGCTCCAGCTCGGGAATGAGCCGGCTGAGCACCTGCCAGCAGGCGTCCTCGTCCAGCACGTCGCTGGCGAGCGTCGTCTCCACACCGATGCTCTTGCGCACCCGCCGGGCCTGCACCGGCTGATCGTCATGCCCCCAGATGCGGCCGGCCAGCATCTCCCCGAGCTTGCCGAAACGGGCAATCAGCTCCTCGTTGCCGAGCTGGCGGGCATCTTCGCACGAATACAGCCCGAGGGACTCCAGCCGCTCTGCCGTCTTGCGGCCGATGCCGGGCAGCTTGCCAAGAGGGAGCTGGCGCACGAACTCGTCCACCTCCTGGGGGCGAATGACGAACAGGCCGTCAGGCTTGCGCTGCTCCGAGGCGAGCTTGGCCAGAAACTTGTTCGGCGCCACACCGGCCGAGGCAGTCAGCCCAAGCTCGGCGCTGATGGCGGCACGGATCTCCGCCGCCATCAGGGTGGCGCTGCCACCGCAGCGGGGACTCTGGGTCACGTCGAGATAGGCTTCATCGAGGGAGAGCGGCTCCACCTGCTCGGTGTAGCGCAGGAAGATGGCGCGCAACTGGCGCGAAGTTTCTTTGTAGACGGCCATCCGCCCGGGGATCAGCACCAATGGCGGACAGAGCTTTCTGGCCAGGGCGCTCGGCATGGCAGAGCGCACCCCGAAGCGGCGCGCCACGTAGTTGCAGGTGGAGATGACCCCGCGTCGGTCGGCGGCGCCACCGATGGCGAGCGGCACCTCCCTGAGGGCCGGGTTGTCCCGCATCTCCACCGCGGCGAAGAAGCAGTCCATGTCGATGTGAATGATCTTGCGCATGGCCGTGTCTGTTGCTGTGTCGACAGCCTCCCGAACAGATCATAGGGATAGACCCTGGGCATCCGGCGAGGAGGCGTGTCGAACGACAAAAATACTGTATGAATAACCAGTTGAACGTTCCATGCTACCCCAAGCCTGTCATTTCTGCCAGCGCGCCAGCGCGGGCTAGGGCATAGACTCTCAGGGCTCCCATTTGCGGGGGCTGGGAGGTGCAGGATGAGAAGATTCTGGCCGCTGCTGGGCCTGCTGCTGCCGCTGACGGGCACGAGCAAGGATCACCCGACTGCGGAGTGCAACTGGCTCTATCAGCGCATCGCCGCCTTGGAAAAAGCCATACAGCAAGGGGATGAACTGGGCACCAGAGAGGAGCTGGCAAAGCGAAAGAAAGAGTTCAAGGCAAAGGCATGCAGCCAATATGACTACTGACCCCATGCCACATAAAAAACGAGCCGACCCAGGGGTCGGCTCGTTTCGTTGCAAGGCTGCCTTCAGAGCGATATCCGCCGTTAGATGATGCGGTTGTCCACCAGCATCTTGCGACGGGCCTCTTCCTTGGCCATCTTCTTCTTGCGGTTGTCGCAAGGCTCGGGGCAGTCGCACTCCTTCTCGATCCCGATGGAACCCAGGCCGCCACAGGAGCCGGAGATGGACTTGCGCTGGAAAATGTAGCCGATGGCCATGGCCACCACGACCATCAGAAACACCCCGAAGGTGATCAGAAAGATCTGCATGTAGTTACCCCTTACTTCTTGACCAGATAGGGTTTGAAGGCATCCGAATAGGCCTCTTCGAACCCGTCATCCGTCTTGGTGATGGTGAAGATGGCCAGCCCCCGTTCCTTGGCATAGGCCAGGCTCTTCTCCGGCCCCATGACCATAAACACGGTCGCCAACCCGTCTGCAGTCATGCAGGAGGGGTGGATGACGGTCACCGACACCAGGCGGTGCTGGATGGGCTTGCCCGTCAGCGGATCCATGGTGTGGGAGAAGCGCTTGCCGTCCAGCTCGTAATAGTTGCGGTACTCGCCCGAGGTGGCCACCCCGTTGTCACCGGGCAGGATCACCTCCTGTACTGAACCGGCATTGACGGTCGGCTTCTCGATGGCGACACGCCAGGGATGCCCCTTGCCATTGACACCGTTGATGCGCAGCTCGCCGCCTATCTCCACCAGATAGTTGCGCGCCCCCTGGGACTCCAGGTACTCGGCCACCTTGTCCACGCCAAACCCCTTGGCAATGGCGGAGAGATCCACATAGAGGTCCGGGATGTCCTTTTGCAGGGTATCGGCATCGGCAGAGGTTATCACATGCAGATTGCCAAGGCCCGTCTTCTGCCGGGTCTGGGCGATCAGCTCGTCGGACGGCACCTTGGTCGGTCTGGCATCCGGCCCAAAGCCCCACAGATTGACCAGAGGACCGACGGTGACGTCCAGCGCCCCGCGGCTATCGCGGCCAATGTGAATGGCCTCGGTTACCACCCGTGCGGTATCGCGGGAAACCACCACAGGGGTATTGCTCTTGTGCTGGTTGAAGCGTGACAGCTCGGAATCCGGGCGATAGGTCGACATCTGATCGTTGACCCGCTCCAGCAAGACGTCAACCTCGGCTTGCAGCCTGGCGGCATCCTGAACAGCGCTATCTGCCACCTTGATGGAGTAGTAGGTACCCATGGTGCTGCCGGTGATGTGGATCTCCGGCTTCGATTGGACCGTTTCCTGACCGCACCCAGTCAAGAAAAAGGCTAGCCCGAAGGCTAGCCAGGTCTTTACAACGCTGTGCATGGATTAACCACCGAAGTCATCCAGCAGGATGTTCTCGTCTTCAACACCGAGGTTTTTCAGCATGTTGATGACGGCGGCGTTCATCACGGGAGGCCCGCACATGTAGAACTCGCAATCCTCAGGCGCCTCGTGGTTCTTGAGGTAGTTCTCGAACAACACGTTGTGGATGAAGCCAGTGTAGCCATCCCAGTTGTCTTCCGGTTGCGGATCGGACAGGGCGACGTGCCACTGGAAGTTGTCGTTCTCGGCCTGCAGCATGTCGAAGTCTTCGACATAGAACATCTCGCGCTTGGAACGGGCACCGTACCAGAAGCTCATCTTGCGCTTGGTCTTCAGACGGCGCAGCTGGTCGAAGATGTGGGAGCGCATCGGCGCCATACCCGCACCACCACCGACGAACACCATTTCGGCGTCGGTGTCCTTGGCGAAGAACTCGCCGAACGGACCGGAGATGGTCACCTTGTCACCGGCCTTCAGGCTGAAGATGTAGGAAGACATCTGGCCGGGAGGGGCAGTCCAGTTGCTGGGCGGCGGAGTTGCGATCCGCACGTTCAGCATGATGATGCCGAACTCTTCCGGATAGTTCGCCATGGAGTAGGCACGAATGATCGGCTCGTTGACCTTGGACTCCAGCTCGAAGATCTTGAAGCGATCCCAGTCGCCACGATACTCCTCGGGAATATCGAAGTTCTTGTACTGCACGTGGTGGGCAGGCGCTTCGATCTGGATATAACCACCGGCGCGGAACGGCACGCTCTCGCCATCGGGGATCTGCAGTTTGAGCTCCTTGATGAAGGTGGCCTTGTTGTCATTGGAGATGACGGTACAGTCCCACTTCTTCACGCCGAAGATCTCTTCCGGCAGCTCGATGTCCATGTCGGAACGCACGGTGACCTGGCAGGCCAGACGCTCCCCATGACGGGCTTCGCCCTTGCTGATGTGATCCAGCTCGGTCGGCAGGATGTCGCCGCCGCCGGATTTCACACGCACCTTGCACTGACCACAGGAGCCACCGCCGCCACAGGCGGAGGAGACGAAGATACCACTGCCGGCGAGCACGCCAAGCAGCTTGCCACCCGCCGGGCTGGTCACAGCCTTGGCCGGGTCGCCGTTGATGCTGATTGTCACGTCACCGGCGGTCACCAGCTTGGACTTGGCGAACAGAATGACTGCCACCAAGGCCAGCAGGATCACGGTGAACATGACCACACCCAGAATAATTTCCATCTATATTTCCTTTCCGATTACAGGGAAATACCAGAGAAGGACATGAAGCCCAGCGCCATCAGACCCGCGGTGATGAAGGTGATGCCGAGGCCGCGCAGGCCTTCCGGAACATCGGAATATTTCATCTTCTCGCGGATCCCTGCCATCGCGACGATGGCCAGCATCCAGCCTGCACCCGAACCCACGCCATAGACCACGGACTCAACGAAGTTGTAGTCACGCTGCACCATGAAGGAGACGCCGCCGAAGATGGCGCAGTTCACGGTGATGAGCGGCAGGAAGATACCGAGGGCGTTGTAGAGGGCCGGGAAGTACTTGTCCAGCGCCATCTCCAGGATCTGTACCAGGGCCGCGATCACCCCGATGAAGGTGATGAAGCTCAGGAAGCTCAGATCCAGACCGGATACCAGGGCACCGTCTTTGAGCACGTAGTTGTAGATCAGGTTGTTGGCCGGGACGGCCACGGTCTGAACCACGATAACGGCAATCCCCAGACCCATGGCGGTCTTGACCTTCTTGGACACCGCCAGGAAGGTACACATCCCCAGGAAGAAGGAGAGCGCCAGGTTCTCGATGAAGATCGAGCGAATCAACAGACTGATATAGTGTTCCATACCTTAATCCTTCGCCTCCACCTGCTTGGGATCCTTGGTGCGCACGCCCCAGATGATCAGACCAATGATGAAGAACGCACTCGGCGGCAGCAGCAGCAGGCCGTTGGGCACATACCAGCCACCATTGTTCACCAGCGGCAGCAGCTCGATGCCGAACCAGGTGCCGGAACCCAGGATCTCGCGCACGGTGGCCACGGTCAGCAGCACGGCGCCATAACCCAGACCGTTGCCGATACCGTCCAGGAAGGAGGGCAGCGGGGCACTCTTCATGGCGTAGGCTTCGGCACGACCCATCACGATACAGTTGGTGATGATGAGGCCGACGAACACCGACAGTTGCTTGGAGATGTCATAGGCATACGCCTTGAGCACCTGGTCAACCACGATAACCAGCGAGGCAATCACCGCCATCTGGGCGATGATCCGCACGCTGTTCGGGATCTGGTTGCGGATCAGGGAGATGAACAGGTTGGAGAAGGCGGTGACCGCGGTAACGGCCAGCGTCATCACGAACGCCGTCTTCATCTGGCTGGTAACGGCCAGCGCGGAACAGACACCCAGCACCTGCAGTGCGATGGGGTTGTTGCCGAGCACAGGCGTCAACAGCAACTTTTTCATTTCGCTCTTGTCAGCCATTGTTGATTTCTCCTGCACGTACCTTGGCCAGGAAGGGACCGAAGCCCTTGGGGCCCATCCAGAAGTCGAAGGTGTGCTGTACACCATTACCGGTCAGGGTTGCACCAGACAGGCCGTCGATTTCATGCTCGGAACCAGCCGGAGCATGGCCCTTGATCACCCGCAGCGCAGGCTGACCGTTCTGGTCGAACAGCTTCTTGCCGACGAACAGCTCGCGCCAGGCCGGGTTCTCGATCTCGCCACCCAGACCCGGGGTTTCACCGTGGTCATAGTAGGTGATGCCCTTGATGGTCTGACCATCGGCCGCGACCGCTACGAAGGCGTACATGGTGGACCACAGACCCTGGCCGTAGATCGGCAGGATGATGTTGTCGACCTTGCCTTCGGCATCTTTCGCGAAGAACACGGGAACCAGCTTGGAGATCTGACGCAGGCCGGCCTTGTCGTCGGCCGGGGCCAGACGGATGCTCTTGGCCGGATCCTTGGCGGCAACCTTGGTGTCGAAGTTGTCGGCGTCGCCGTCAACGAACTCACCAGTGGTCAGATCCACCAGACGCGCTTCAATCTTGTCGCCATAGAGCTGGGCCAGATCACGCTTGGCCACGGCGCTGATGTCGACGCCGGCGACGGACAGGATGTTGCTTTGCTTGTCCAGTGCCTTGTTTTCCAGCTGGGCCGGACGCAGACCCACGGCAGCCACGGAGACCACGATGGAGCAGACCAGACACAGACCGGTCACTACGGCGAGGGTGCCGGTAGTAGAGTCTTTATTAAACGCCACGTGCGATCCTCCGCTTGATGTTCGCCTGCGCCACGAAATGGTCAAACAAGGGGGCAAACAGGTTGGCGAACAGAATGGCCAGCATCATGCCTTCCGGGAATGCAGGGTTCACTACCCGGATCAGCACCACCATCACGCCGATCAGGGCGCCATACCACCACTTTCCCTTGTTGGTGAAGGCAGCGGAAACGGGGTCGGTCGCCATGAAGGCCATGCCGAACGCGAAACCACCCAGCACCAGGTGCCAGTGCCACGGCATGCTGAACATGGGGTTGGTATCGGAGCCGATGACGTTGAACAGCAGGGAGGTCGCGACCATGCCGACCATGACGCCGGCGATGATGCGCCAGGAGGCGATGCGCATGTAGACGATCATGGCTGCGCCGATGAGGATCATCAGGGTGGAAACTTCACCGATGGAACCGGGCAGGTTGCCAAGGAAGGCATCCATCCAGCTGATGGCTTCACCGGTGGCACCGTTGATCAGCGCCATCTGGCCGCCCTGGGCCCACTGGCTCAGTGCGGTTGCGCCGGAGAAGCCGTCAACGGCAACCCAGACCGCATCACCGGAGATTTGACCCGGGTAGGCGAAGAACAGGAAGGCACGACCCGCCAGCGCCGGGTTCAGGAAGTTTTTGCCGGTACCACCGAACACTTCCTTGGCCAGCACCACACCGAAGGTGATACCCAGGGCAGCTTGCCACAGGGGCAGCTCGGGCGGCACGATCAGGGCGAACAGGATGGAGGTCACGAAGAAGCCTTCGTTGATCTCGTGCTTGCGCACCATGGCGAACAACACTTCCCAGAAACCACCGACGATGAAGACGGTGATGTAGATCGGGAAGAAGTGCGCCGCACCGATCAGCATCTTGCTGCCGATGCCGGCGACGGCCGGATCCAGCGAGGCACCGAACAGGGTGGCCAGGGCGTATTGCCAGGAATCGGCACCGGCCGCGCTGCCCATGTGGGCGATGGCGGCGATGGACTGGTTGCCGACGTTGTACATGCCCCAGAACATGGCCGGGAACACGGCCAGCCACACCATGATCATCATGCGCTTCAGATCGATCGCATCACGGACGTGGGCGGCATTGCGGGTCACGGAACCCGGGGTATAAAACAGGGTGTACGCCGCTTCGAACAGGGCATAGTACTTGGCGTACTTGCCACCCGGCTCGAAGTGATGTTCCATATTTTCAAGAAGTTGCTTGAAACTCATCGCTTAACCTTCCAGTTCGATCTTGGTCAGGCACTCACGCAAGACGGGGCCGTACTCTGTCTTGCCGGGGCAGACGAAGGTACAGAGCGCCAAATCTTCCTCATCCAGCTCCAGGCAGCCGAGCGCCTGCGCGCTGTCGGTGTCACCGGAGATCAGATCCCGCAGCAGCAGGGTCGGCAGGATGTCGAGCGGCATCACACGCTCATAGTTGCCGATAGGCACCATGGAGCGATCACTACCGTTGGTGGTGGTAGTGAAGTTGATGAGTTTGCCCTTCATCAGGTGAGAGAGGGTGGTACGGGTGATGGAGAACTTGTTGGCACTGGGTTTGACCCAGCCCATGAACTCTTTCTCACGGCCTTCGCCCAGCACGCTCACCTGGTTGTGGAAGCGACCCAGGTAGTCATGGACCCCTTCGGCCTTGGCACCGCTCAGCAGGGAACCGGAGATGATGCGGTTTTCGTCCGCACGCAGCTCGTTGTTGGTCAGCTGGCTGAGGCTGGCACCCAGACGGGTACGCAGCAGACGCGGCTTGATGACGTTCGGGCCAGCCAGGGAGATCACCTTGTCGGTGAAGATCTGGCCGGTGGTGAACAGCTTGCCGTAAGCGATCACGTCCTGATAGTTGATGTGCCACTGCACCTTGTTGGCACCGACCGGATCCAGGAAGTGGATGTGGGTACCCGGCAGACCGGCGGGATGCGGACCGACGAACACGGCTTCCTTGACCTGGGCCAAGGAGGAGTGCGGCAGGCTGGCTTCGCCCTTGCAGACGTGGACGGTACCATCGGTCAGGCGGGTCAGCACGGCCAGACCGTCGAGGAAGGCCTGGGCCTGTTCCTTGATGATCAGCTCCGCACTGGCGGCCAGCGGGTTGGTGTCCATGGCGGTGACGAAGATGGCGCGCGGGGTGGAACCCACGGCCGGTACCTTGCTGAACGGGCGGGTACGCAGCGCGGTCCATTGGCCTGATGCAACCAGGATTTCCTGCACCTTGCTGCGCTCGAGCTGTGCCAGCTCGGCGGAGGCAAAATGCTCAAAGGTCACCTGCTCGTCGGACCCATCGATGTCGATGACGACGGACTGGAGAACACGCTTGGCACCACGGTTGATCTCAGAAACCACACCGGTGGCAGGGGCCGTGAATTTAACGCCGGGATTCTTCTTATCTTCGAAGAGCTCCTGACCTTTAATGACGCGATCACCTACTTTGACAAACATAGTAGGACGCATCCCCACGAACTCTTCGCCGAGTGTAGCAACACGGGTGATGGCCGGGCCATCGTAGATTACTTGCTCCGGAGCACCCAGCACGGGGATGTCCAGTCCTCTTTTAATTGTAATCATACTCACTTGCACTACCGTTAAGGGAAGACAGGTTGGTTAGCGCCGAGAAATACATCACGACGAGTTGTTGAATGAGCCCGTCAACATCGCGGAAAGCTGTCGAAGAAATAAACAAATCAGCAACATACAGGATCATTCAAAAGCGCCTGAGTTTACCACCTTAGGCGAGTTAGCCGCCACGCCAAATGGGGAAAATCCCCGCCCTATCACAAAATTAACCTTCACTGAATATTTCGCGCACGTCCTTGCAAACCGTGGTTTTAAAGGACTTTTCGCAAAACTAACCATATAGAGGTATTTTTCAGGCGTAAGGAAAAGGATTAGAAAAAATAATGCTACACCCCTCATCCCTGGCGGCACACCATTCGTGATAGCGCTGTTAATGGCCCGAGGAAGGCGCCATCAGAAGGTCCAACGGCTCACGCAAAGGGGGATTTGCTGACGCAACCCGGCGTCTTTGGCGCCTGCTCCCGGGCCTGCCACTCGGATTCGGTATAGGTATGCAGCGCCAATGCATGAATGGCTCCCGCCAGCTCGTCGGCCAGCACCCCGTTCACCTGACGATGGCGCCCCAGCAAACGCTGTCCCTCAAACGCCTGGCTCACCACAACTACCTTGAAGTGGCTTTCGGAGCCCGGTGCCACCCTGTGCATGTAGCTTTCATTGATCACTTCCAGGTGGCTCGGGGAGAGCGCGGCGGCCAGCTTGGCCTCTATCTGTTGTTGCATGCTCACGGTAAGGACTCCTCGTTGAATATCCGGCCATTGTAGCCAGGGTTGTGCGCCCGATGCATCAGGTACGAAGGATCCGCTCGCTCTCGCCGCACCGGACTGGTGAATTTCTCCGCCGCCGCTAGAATAGCGCCACTTTCACCGCTGCCGGGCAACACGGGGCAGACGGTCGCCATTCATCAATCACACGTTGGACTCTTGCCTATGCAAACCCTGCTCGACACGGCCCACTGCCGCCTGACCCTGTATCGTTACCCGCGGCAGAGCCAGGACCCCCTGCAGGCCTGGGATGCGGCGGACGAGTATCTGATAAGCCACCTTGCCGAATCGCAGCAGGCACCTGACGGCCCCGTCATCATCATGAACGACGGCTTCGGCGCCCTGGCAGGCTACCTGCATGCCCACGACCCCGTCTGCGTGACCGACTCCCACATCAGCGAGCGGGCCACCCTGGCCAATCTGGCGGAAAACGGGCTGGATCCCCACGCCATCACCCTGCAGGATGCCCTGGCCCCCCTGCCCGATGCCCCCGCCCTGGTGGTGATCAAGGTCTCCAAGTATCAGGCGCTGCTGGAGCAGCAACTGCTTGCCCTGCGCGGGGTCGTGACCCCCGCGACCCGCATCATTGCTGCCGGCAAGGCCAAGGACATCCACACATCCACCCTCAAGCTGTTCGAGAAGTATCTGGGAGAGACCCGCACCTCGCTCGCCTGGAAGAAGGCGCGCCTCATTCATTGCACCCCGGCCGCCGAGCGCCCGTCCCTGACCAGTCCCTTCCCGACCGTCTGGCCGCTGGAAGGCACCGACATGCTCATCCACAACCATGCCAACGTCTTCTCGCGCACCAGCCTGGATATCGGCGCCCGCTTCATGCTGGACAACCTGCCCATCCACAGTGCCCGTAGAGTGATCGATCTGGGCTGTGGCAACGGCGTGCTCGGGCTCTCCCTGCTCGCGCGGGACAGCGAGGTGGAGGTGACCTTCATCGACGAATCCCGGATGGCGGTGGCGTCCGCACGGCTCAACGTCGAGCACAACCTGCCCGATGCCCTGCCCCGTGCCCACTTCATGGTCAACAACTGTCTCGATGACGTTCCCGTCGGGGCAGCGGACAGGATCCTCTGCAATCCCCCCTTCCATCAGTTGCAGGCGATCACCGATCACATCGCCTGGCAGATGTTCAGCGATGCCCACCGGGTGTTGCCTCAGGGGGGCGAACTCTGGATAGTAGGCAACCGTCATCTGGACTATCACAACAAACTCAAGCGCCTGTTTGGCAACGCACAAGTCGTTGCGTCGAACAGCAAATTCGTTATTTTGAAAGCCATCAAACGCTAAAGATAAAGCTAAAGGAAACCCATGATGAAAAAGTCACTCTTGCTGCTGGCTGCTCTGGTATTGGGCGGTTGTGCTACTCACTGGCCCGAGAGCGCCCTGCTCAACCCGCAAGTCATCCCCTCCAACCAGCAGTACTACTCCGGCAACCGCATCACCATGGAAGGGGTGGACAAGCGTGAAGCCGCCTATGTCTTCTCCATCAAGAAGAAAGAGAAGGCTCCTGTGCTGGTGAACAGCAGTCAGCCTCTCAACAGCCTGCTGGCTGAAAAACTGGCGGAAGGGCTGCGCAGCCAGGGCCTGGAAGTGGGCAACAGCGGCACCACCAACCTGACGCTGGCCATCTCCACTGCCGCCGTCACCGTGGAAGAGAAGACCTTCACCTATGTCACCAAGTCCCGCGTCAGCCTGCAGGTGATTGCCGACTTCCAGGGCAGCAAGCTGACCAAGCAGTTCAACATGTCCTCCAGCAAAGAGAGCCCGGGCGAGCCGAGCATGGCCGATCTGGAATCCACCCTGAACCAGCAACTGGGCAGCGTGCTGCAGCAGATCATGGCCGACGAGGCGCTGCGCGGTTATCTCAAGGGCCAGCCGAGCTGAGCGAGGACATATAAATGAAGAAACTCTGGTTACTGATCACCTTAATCGCCCCCCTGGCTTTTGCCGGTCAAAAAGTCCAGATGGAGACCAACCATGGCACCATCGTCGTGGAGCTGGCCCCCAAACAGGCACCCCAGACCGTGAAGAACTTCCTGCGCTACGTGGCAGACGGCAGCTATGACGGCAGCCTGTTCCACCGGGTGATCCAGAACTTCGTGGTGCAGGGTGGGGGCTACAACCAGCAGTTCCAGCCCCTGCCGACCTTCGATCCCGTGGTCAACGAGTCCAGAGGCGGCCTGCCCAACAAGCGCGGTACCATCGCCATGGCCCGCACCCAGGCGGTCGACAGCGCCACTCGCCAGTTCTATTTCAATCTGGTGGACAACGACAACCTCAACGCCAATGCCGGCGCCGGTTACACCGTGTTCGGCCAGGTTGTGAAGGGGATGGAGGTGCTGGACAAACTGGCCCAGGTCCAGACCGGCTACAGCTCCATCCTGCGTGCCAACGACGTCCCCACCAGCCCCATCATCCTGAAGAAAGTGGTGCTGCTCGCGGACAAATAACGCGGCCCGGATCACATTCCACCGCGTCCCTGAACGGGTCACCGGTCTCTTTTTCTATACTCTGCTCCCCGATGTGTGCCACGCATCGGGGAGCAGAACCAGAAGGAGGAGCCGGTGACCTGTCATGATTACATAACCCAACACGCCGACCCGCTGGCACAGGCGGTTCGCCATTTTCTGGCACGCAAGATTCCCTACCAGCAGCTGGAAGACTTGAGCTGGCAGCTCCTCTCCCATTGGCAGGCGCTCTGCGTGATCCCCATGGACAAAACGTAAGTATTCACCGGAACAGTATTGACACAGGAAAAATGAGACGATCGTCTCTTGATCCCACTTTCCTGCTTGCTTGATCCTGCTCCTTAGATACGCTCCCCCCATGAGCAAAAACACCATGCATTCCGCGGGAATGCCCACCACT
>NZ_JALIHH010000213.1:0-50254 GCF_022869435.1 Aeromonas sp. LsrichE-8G | reverse complement strand
AACCGCATGTGGCGGCCAGTGTTACAACATGGTGGTCGTTACTGGGCTCGAACCAGTGACCCCCTCCTTGTAAGGGAGGTGCTCTCCCAGCTGAGCTAAACGACCTGGGAATATTGTCTTCACCTGCTGTGAAGAAATGGTGGGTCGTGCTGGATTCGAACCAGCGACCAATTGATTAAAAGTCAACTGCTCTACCGACTGAGCTAACGACCCTCACCACGACCAGTGCCGACTGCATTACTGCTCCGGCTCTGACGGCGGCCTATATTACGGATTTATCATCCTGGCGCAATAGAAAAATCTTAAATTAAATCTGATTGTTCACTGCGCATACAAAGCACGGCGGTATTTACAAGAGTGTTACGAAAACAGTGACATGCAGCAATGTCACAGCTTGGCCAGACTCTGTTTGGCCAGCTGGGCCGGCGAGGTGTTGGGGTAACCCTTGATCACCTGCTCATAGAAGGCCTTGGCCTCTGCTTTCTTGCCGTCAAGCTGGGCGAGCATGCCGAGTTTCAGCAGGGCATCGGCCCGCTTGGGTGACTTGCTGTATTTGTTCGCCACCGTGGAAAACTGGCTCGCGGCCCCCGCCCTGTCACCCTTGTTGAACATCAGCTGGCCGAGCCAGTAGTGGGCATTGGGAACATAGCTGGAGTTCGGGAACTGCTTGATGAACCCTTCGAAGGCAGGAATGGCCTTGTCGTAGTTCTTCTCCTTGAGCACCATGTTCACGGCTGCGTCGTAGGCCTGGTTCTCATCCTGGTTGGTGGAGTAGTTGGCAGCCGCGGCAGGAGGCGTTGCAGCACCTGCAGCAGGTGTTGCGGGCGCGGCGGCAGGCTGGCTGTTGGCCACCTTGTCGAGCTCTTGGTAGAGTTGGCGCTGGCGCTCCTGGGACTGCTCCATCTGGTAGGTCTGCTGTTCCAGCTGACCACGCAGCTCGGAGACCTCCCCTTGCAGGGAGTCGACCTGTTGCTGCAGTTCGGCCTGCAGACGCAGACGGGCGTTGAGGGTACGCTCCAGCAGAGCAACCCGGTCTTCCAGGCTGCCGGTCGGTACGATGGCACCATTGTTGCCGCTCAGCACTACGCCGCTGCTGCCAGAATCCCCGCTCAGATCGCTCACGGGTGCTGCCGCTTGCGCATTCAAAGCAACCAACACGGCCAGCGCAACACCAGCTTGCTTGTACACAGATTTCATTCGGATCAAACCTTAGCGTTTAGTGCAAATAAAACGGCCAGCGCATAGTCGCTCGCTGATACAGATTTCATTCGGATCAAACCTTGACGTTTAGTGCAAATAAAACGGCCATCGAAATGGCCGCTTGCATATAAACGAACTTCGTTCGACTCAAACCTTAGTAAACCAGGACCGCACGGCGGTTCTTGGCAAAGGCTTCCTCGGTGTGGGACAGATCCAGCGGCTTCTCTTCGCCATAGCTGACGATGGAGAGCTGCTCGGCCTGCACACCCAGGGTTTGCAGATACTTGGCAACAGCCTTGGCACGACGCTCACCCAGCGCGATGTTGTATTCCGGCGTACCGCGCTCGTCGGCGTGGCCTTCGATCAGTACCTTGACGCTCGGACGTTCACGCAGGTAGCTGGCGTGGGCATCCAGCAGGTCGGCGTACTGACCCTGAATGTCGTAACCATCGTACGGGAAGTAGATCACGTTGTCGCGTTGCAGCGCTTCGAACTTCTGACGCATCTGCTCTTCCGGGGACAACATGCCGTTGGCGCCGCCGGTTTGTACACCGCCCATGCCGTCGGTCATGCCGGACTCGGCGCCAGCGGCGTCGGAGTCGGAAGAGGAGCTACAGGCAGCCAGGGTGAACAGTGGCAGTGCGATGGCCAGACCCTTGAGCAGTTTATTGAGTTGCATGCTATTTCCTTAAACCTTTATAACAAAACAAAAAACAATCGATTTTTATCAATTCAAGAAGGGCGACCAAGCTGGTGCACGAATTTCACCGCTACTGGTCGGAAGCACTGCCTTGAAGCGACCGTCGGTCGACACCAATGCAAGACTCTTACGACCCTGATAGATGGTGGCATAAATGATCATGCTGCCATTGGGAGCCACACTTGGCGATTCATCCAGAGCACTCTGGGTCAGTACCAGCATGGCTCCATTTTCCATATCCTGGCGAGCGATGCGATATTGTCCCTGAACCCGGGTCACCATCACCATGGACTTGCCGTCCGGTGTGATGGATGCCCCCTGGTTGGAATCCCCTTCCCAGGTCATCCGGCGAGTCATGCCAGTCGCCAAATTTACGCTATAAATCTGGGGTTTGCCACCACGTTCAGAGGTGAACAGCAAAGTTTGACCGTCCGGCATCCAGGAGGGTTCGGTGTCGATGGTGCGGTTATTTGTGACTCGAGTGAGTTGCTTGCTAGCAACATCAACGACATAGATGTCAGGCTGCCCATCTTTGGACAGAACAATAGCCAAACGACGACCATCCGGAGACCACTCCGGCGCACCGTTGATGCCACGGAAGCTGGTGATCAGACTGCGCTGCTGGGTGTAGATGTCCTGCACATAGATCTCGGACTTCTGGTTCTCGAAGCTCACGTAAGCCAGCTTGCTGCCATCCGGCGACCAGGCCGGGGACATCAGGGGTTCACGGGAGCGCAGCAGAGTCTTCTCGTTGTAGCCGTCGTAGTCGGAGATCCGCAGCTGATACGGGAACTGGGTGCCCTGCTGCACGGAGACATAGGCCAGACGAGTCAGGAAGGCACCACGCTCACCGGTCAGACGCTCGTAGACGATGTCGGAGATGCGGTGGGCAAACTGGCGCATCTGCGCACCCGGGATGGTCGCCATGCGGCTGTCCAGGATGTAACCGTTCGCCTCACCGCCCTGGGTCTTGGCCAGCTGGCCTTTCAGGACGTCGACCAGCTCGAAGTTGATCTTGTAGGTGCCATCACCCACGGCGGCGATGGAGCCGACCACCACGGCTTCGACTCCCTGGGAAGCCCAGGGTGCGAAGTTGATCTCGCCGCTGGAGCTCGGCGTCTGCGGCATCTGGCCACGAGCCAGCGGCTTGAACTTGCCGCTGCGCATCAGGTCGTTGGAGACCACTTCCGCGATATCCTGCGGCAACTGGCCATTGCCCTCCCACTTGAAGGGGGCGATGGCGATGGGGCGCGCACTGTCGATACCGCCGGTGATGACGATGTCCAAGGCCGCCTGAGCACTCTGGCCCAGCAACAAACAGCCAACCAAAGCAAAAAACACTTTTCTTATCATGGCTTAAACTCTCAGTTCCAATTTGAGACTCAGTTCTCTGATCAACAACCCTTGCCAATCAAAGCAGAAACACTCTCTTAAATCGTTGGCGCTAGCTGAAGGCGTAGATCCTTCATCAATTCGAATGCCGCCGGATCCTTCGGCACCGGCAACTGGTTGGCCTTCAGAACCGCCGCCTTGCCGGAGCGACAGACCGCCGGATCACCCTGACCGTTGTCCACCGAGATGACGAAGCCGCTACTGGCCAACTTGACACCGATAGTACATGTTTTGCCCCGCATGGTGGGATCCAAAATCATGTAGCGCTCGACCGTGGCCTTGATGAGGGCGGCATACTTGTCGACCTCACCCTTGGCGGCTGCCGATGCGGCCTGACTGCGCGCATTGGCCTCGGCGGCCAGCTGCTGCTCCATCATGGCTTCCATCTCTTTTTGCAACTTGGCCTCTTCGGCCGCCTTGCGCTTGCGCTCCGCCTCAATCTTGGCCTTTCTGTCGGCCTCGGCCTTCGCCTTCTTCTCTGCGTCAGCTTTTGCCTTCTTGTCAGCCTCTTCCTTCGCCTTCTTCTCGGCCTCGGCCTTGGCTTTCTTCTCGGCTTCCGCCTTCGCCTTTTTCTCGGCTTCGGCCTTGGCCTTCTTCTCGGCTTCCGCTTTCTTGGCCTTGGCCTCTTCCGCCTTGGCTTTCTCTTCAGCCTGCTTCTTCTCCAGCTCTTCTTTTTTCTTCTTGAGCGCCAGCGCCTTGGCCTCTTCCGCCGCCTTGCGTTCGGCTTCGGCCTTCTTGGTCTTCTGCTCTTCCAGCTTGCGGGCTTCCTCGGCTTTCTGGGCCTTCTCTTCCGCCTGCTTCTGTTCAGCCTCTTTCTTCTGCTTGTCGGCTTCGGCCTTGCGGGTCGCCTCTTCGGCCTGCTTGCGCTTGGTCTCGGCGATACGCAGACGCTCCTGCTCCTGTGCCAGCTCGCGTTTGACGCGCTCAGCGTCTTCCTTGTCCTTCTGCTGCTGTGCAGCCTTGGGCTGGGCCTGCTTCTGCTGCTGGACCTGCTGCATCTGCTGCTCCAGCATTTCGCTGTCCATCATGACCGCGTTGACGATCTGTCCCTTGGACTCGGGGCGCTTGGGTTTGCTGAAGTCGACACCGACCAGCAGGATGATGCCGATGATCAGATGCAGCAGCAGCGACGCGACGAGATAACCGGAAATACCACGCTTCACATCCATCTCCGTCAGTTCACCGGATCCGTCATCAGACCAACCTGAGGCACACCGGCTTTCTTGAGGGCCACCATCAGCAGGATCACCTCCTCGTAGCGTACGGACTTGTCACCGGCGACCACCACGGGCGCGTTCTGGTTGATGGCCAGATAGCCCATAGCCTTCTCGGTGATGTACTGCTGCATCGCCTCTGGGGTGCCGCTCGGTACGGGTTCGTCATCCGCCTCGCCGGCCTTGATGACGTACTCACCCTCGGTATTGACGCTGACGATGAAAGGCGGCTTGGCGTCTTCCGGCAACTGCTCGGACTCCGCCTGGGGCAGGTCGACCTTGACCCCCTGCGTGATCACGGGCGTGACCGCCATGAAGATGATGAGCAGCACCAGCATGACGTCGATATAGGGCACCACGTTGATCTCGGCGACCTTCTTGCGTTTGAGCCGCTGATAGGTTTGCATTACTTCTCACCCTGCTGTGCGATTTGGCGGTTCAGAATGGTGGTGAACTCGTCCATGAAGTTGGCGTAGGCGTTTTCCAGCCGTTCGACCTTGTTGGTGAAGCGGTTGTAGAAGATAACGGCCGGGATGGCGGCAAACAGACCCATGGCGGTGGCGATCAGCGCCTCCGCGATACCCGGTGCCACCATCTGCAGGGTCGCCTGCTGAACCTGACCCAGAGCGATAAAGGCGTTCATGATCCCCCAGACGGTACCGAACAGACCGATATAGGGGCTGATGGAGCCGATGGTCGCCAAGACCGGCAGGTTGGACTCGAGATCGTCCACTGCTCGGGACAGGGAGACGCGCATGGCACGATAGGTACCGTCCATCACCGCATCCTGACCACGGGCACCGGCCTTGAGCAGGCGGGCATACTCCTTGAAGCCGGAGTAGAAGATGTCTTCCATGCCTTCGATGTCGTCACGACGGGAGGAGGACTCCTGGTAGAGACGATTGAGGTCGACCCCGGACCAGAATCTATCTTCAAACTGCTCCGAGGCGAGGTTGGCCGCCTTGATGGCCTTGGAGCGCTGGATGATCAGCGCCCAGGAGACGACCGACATGCCCATCAGGGTCATCATGACCAGTTTCACCAACAGACTGGCTTGCCAGAACAGGCCAATAAACGAAATTTCAGCGTGCACTTAACAGCACTCCCTTGATTTTTTCAGGTATTGCAACAGGTTTCATTTGCGGATGACTGACACAGGCGATCTGTACCATGGCCTGAGTGATCAGCCGTCCATCAGCCGCCAGGATCTGCTGTGAAAAACGCATGGAAGCGCGTTTCACTTCAGTTACTTGCGTCATTACGGTCAGCAGTTCATTGAAACGGGCCGCCGCGCGGAAGTCGATTTCGGTGCGACTCACCACAAACGCGATCCCCGCCTGCAGCAGGACATCCTGTTCGATGCCGCCTGCGCGCAGGAATTCGGTGCGGGCCCGTTCCATAAACTTGAGATAATTGGCGTTGTAGACGATGCCTCCGGCATCCGTGTCTTCGTAGTAGACACGCACCGGAAACTCAGAGACTTCCCCCATAAAAATCTGTGATCCATTCGACAGTCAGATGGGGGGCTATCATAGCGCAGGGCTGAATAGGAAAGAAGCAGGGGGAGACAGGGAAATCCCCTCTCCCCCTGTTTTTTATGGCGTGCTGCGGCGCCGACAGGCCGAAGACCACAGGGCTGTCAGCATCACAAGAAAAGCGGACAAGAGAAGTGGCTGCGAGCGGCGTGACAAGCGAGGTTCTGTCGCTCTGACCGGGCGGCGGCACGCCCCTCAAAAAAGAAGAAGGAGGTGGGCTCATGCCGACCTCCTTCATCATTTATGGCAGGTAGTAGCTGCTGGTCAGCCAGAGCCCGCAGAGCAGGCTGGGCAGGGCGAGCCAGGGGAAGAACAGCACGCGGCCCACCAGGCTGCGCGGGTGAAACCCCAGTCCATGCATGACACCGCAACAGACCGCCCACATCAGCCAGGGCGCAAGCCAGAGGCCGTGCTCACTGGTGTTGGCCGCGACCAGGTTGGGCGCCTGCAAGATGGCGACAGCCAGCAGGGCCGCCGCCAGCAGCATCAGACCTTGCCATGGCTGGCGCTCCAGAGGAGCGGCCAGCCGGGCGAGCCTGTCACTTGTCTTCATCAATCTGACGATCCAGGTTCTCGGTGTGCTCCAGCCAGAGCGCATTGATAATCCCAAACGCACAGGCCAGCAGCAGCCCCAGGATCCAGGTGAAATACCACATATCAGGGCACCTTCTTAGTAGAGCGATTGTTGGTTGTCTTCGATGTGCTTGTTACTCACCCGGCCGAACATCTTGATGTAGGTCCAGATGGTGTAAGCCAGCACGGTCGGCACGAAGACGACTGCGACTACCGTCATCACCTTGAGGGTGTTGAAGGAGGCGGTGGAATCCCACATGGTCAGGCTCTGGGACGGCTCGAGGCTCGAGGGCATCACGAACGGGAACATGGAGAAGCCCGCGGTCAGGATGATGCCGGCGATGCCTAAGGAGGAGAACAAGAACGCCACCCAACCCTTGTCCAGCTTGGCCGCCACGGCGGTCAGCAGACACATCACCAGACCCAGCACGGGTGCGGCAATCATCCAGGGATAGAGGTTGTAGTTCTGCATCCAGGCACCGGACTGCACCACGACTTCTTTATGAAGCGGGTTGGTGACGGCGTCGGTGGCGACGGAGCCCACGATCACGTAGCCATCCATGCCGCTTACCCAGACGCCGGCCAGGGCGAACAGCACCAGGGTCAGCAGGGAGAAGATCATGGCGGCGGTGCGGGAACGGGCCAGCACTTCCCCCTCGGTCTTCATCATCAGCCAGGTTGCACCCTGAGTGATGATCATGAAGAGGCTCACCAGACCGGCCAGCAGACCGAACGGATTGAGCAGGCCGAAGAAGTTGCCGTGATAGGTCATCATCAGGAACTGGTTGAAGCTGAACGGTACACCCTGCAGCAGGTTGCCGAACGCCACCCCGAAGATAACAGGGGGAATGGCGCTACCGGCAAACAGAGCCCAGTCCCAGTTGGAGCGCCACTTGGCGTCTTCCTGCAGGGAGCGGTACTTGAAGCCGACCGGACGGAAGAACAGCGCCATCAGGGTCAGGATCATGGCGATGTAGAAGCCGGAGAAGGCCGCCGCATAGACCATGGGCCAGGCGGCGAACAGGGCGCCACCGGCGGTCACCAGCCAGACCTGGTTGCCTTCCCAGTGCGGCCCCATGGTGTTGAGCATCACGCGACGCTCCACATCCTTCTTGCCGACGAAGGGGAGCAGGGCGCCCACCCCCATATCGAAACCGTCGGTGATGGCAAACCCGATCAGCAGCACGCCGACCAGCACCCACCAGACCAGACGCAACAGTTCGTAATCAAACATGGGTCACTCTCCTTATGCCTTGCTCTGTTCGAAGTGGTACTTGCCCGTCTTCAGGCTGCTTGGGCCCAGGCGCGCATACTTGAACATCAGGTACATCTCGATGATCAGCAGTACGGTGTAGAACAGGAAGATCCCGATCAGAGAGAACCAGATCTCGGACGCAGGAATGTTGGATGCAGAGACATAAGTCGGCAGCATCTCGGCGATGGTCCAGGGTTGACGACCATATTCAGCGACAAACCAGCCAGCCTCGATGGCGATCCAGGGCAGCGGGATGCCGTACAACAGCGCCTTGAGCAGCCACTTGCGCTCGCCGATCTTGTGGCGGGTGCTGTCATAGAAGGCCAGACCGATCAGCACCAGCATCAGGATGCCGCAGGCGACCATGATGCGGAAGGCGAAGAACAGCGGCAGTACCTGCGGGATGGAGTCATCCACGGCGGCCTTGATCTGCTCGTCGGTGGCGTCGGTCACGTTGGGGGTGTAACGCTTGAGCAGCAGACCGTAGCCCAGATCCTGCTTCACTTCGTCGAAGCGGGCGCGGGTATCGTCGGACTTGTCACCGGATTGCAGCTTGGTCAGCAGGTCGTAGGCGGTCATGCCGTTGCGCACGCGCAGCTCATGCTCGCTCTTGAGATCCTTGAGACCAGTCACCTGACCGTCCAGGGAACGGGTGGCGATGATGCCGAGGGCATAGGGGATCTTGATGGCGTAGTCGGTGCGCATCTCCTCCTGGTTCGGGATCCCGAACAGGGTGAAGGATGCCGGAGCCGGCTCCGTGTTCCACTCGGCCTCGATGGCTGCCAGTTTCACCTTCTGCACTTCCCCGGTCTCGTAGCCGGACTCGTCACCCAGCACCAGCACGGAGAGGATGGAGGCCATGCCGAACGCGGCTGCGATGGCGAAGGAGCGACGAGCGAACGCCACATCACGATTCTTCAGCAGGTAATAGGAGGAGATCCCGAGCACGAACATGGCGCCCGTGGTATAGCCTGCTGCCACGGTGTGGACGAACTTGACCTGGGCAACCGGGTTGAACACCAGGTCGGCGAAGCTCACCATCTCCATGCGCATGGATTCGAAGTTGAACTCGGCACCCACCGGGTTCTGCATCCAGCCGTTGGCGACCAGGATCCACAGTGCGGAGAGGTTGGTCCCGAGCGCCATCAGCCAGGTAGCCGCCAGGTGCTGGCGCTTGCTGAGACGATCCCAACCGAAGAAGAACATACCGACGAAGGTGGACTCCAGGAAGAAGGCCATCAAGCCTTCGATGGCCAGCGGGGCCCCGAAGATGTCGCCGACATAGTGGGAGTAGTAAGCCCAGTTGGTACCGAACTGAAACTCCATGGTCAGCCCTGTGGTAACCCCGAGGGCAAAGTTGATACCGAACAACTTGCCCCAGAACTTGGTCATGTCCCGGTACACTGTGTTGTTGGTCATCACATAGACAGACTCCATGATCGCCAGGATGAAGGCCATCCCCAGCGTCAAGGGTACAAACAGGAAGTGATAAAGGGCCGTCGCAGCAAATTGGAACCGCGATAGGTCTACCACATGCTCAGCAATCATGATGTTTCCTCACCGATTATTGGCACGGCTATTTTAAGTTTTAAGGACAAAGCTTCCATTGGAAGTCCCCGAACGGTCGGTCACCCCTCGCGGACTGACCGGATTCGACTGCCACCACATTAACAACAAGGCAATATACAGGAACAAAAAAAGCTAATGTTTAACATCTAATAAACAATAACCAGGGTTCTATTCCCGCCTATAATGATCGCTGTTTTATATCACCTTTATTTGATTAAAATCAATGTAAAACCACCCTCAATACATGTTTTTTCAAGGTAACTTATAGGGCTTTTCCCATTAATTATGGGAGCTTCATCACAAAAAACGATAAGTCGTAAATAATTGATTTAAATCAATTTTATGACTCACTAAAATAGTTTCAATTCTGTTAAAAAAATACGCAACCCCGGAAATAAAGCCCTCACATCTCGATTATTTCAATAAATGGCCAGGCTCATCCAAAAATCAATTTAAACCCAGTAAAAACACATGTTTATGCGGATTGGCACCCCCACGAAAATCATTAGTTTATCTAATCAAAAGCCCATAGATTTTCTTGTTTGCCCCACCCGGAAAGAGCTCCTACAATGCGCCTCGCAGTGAGGGCATACCTCTGAATACAGGCCGGTCATTCCGGGTTCCCGGTACGTATTCGATGAACATTTCGAACCTGTTTGTTGGGATTAATGATGAAAAAGTTTGTTGCCAAGACCATCCGTTACTACAAGCTTTCTTTCGTTCAACTCTATCAAATGAACCGACTCTGAAGCCTCGCGACGGCTCCTCTGTTTTTTCCCGACCGGTCTGCAGACGCGCTCACTGTCTGTGAACATCCATCCTGAATTGTCTTTGCCCACCGCCTGTGCCGTGGGCTTTTTTTTGCCCGCAAAACAAAAAGCCGCCTCAAGGGCGGCTTTTTGGTTCATATCGCAACGTCTACTGATCTGCCGGTCGTTCCAGGCCAAAGTGTGCGTAGGCTCTCTGAGTTGCAATCCGCCCTCTGGGTGTACGTTGCAGATAGCCTTGCTGGATCAGATAAGGTTCCAGCACGTCTTCTATGGTGTCCTTCTCCTCACCGATGGCGGCGGCCAGGTTGTCGAGCCCGACGGGCCCCCCCATAAACTTGTCGATGACGGCCAACAATAGCTTGCGATCCATGAAGTCGAAACCTTCATTGTCCACGTCCAGCATGTCCATAGCACGGGCCGCAATGGGTCCGTCAATTCGCCCGTCAGACTTCACCTGGGCAAAATCTCGTACCCGCCTTAACAAACGGTTAGCAATGCGCGGTGTCCCCCGGGAGCGACGGGCTACCTCGAGAGCGCCGTCTTCCGTCATGTCGAGCCCGAGGCAGCGGGCGCTGCGAGAGACGATGTCGGTCAGGTCCTTGACGTTGTAAAACTCGAGGCGCTGCACGATGCCAAACCGGTCACGCAGGGGGCTGGTGAGGGAGCCGGCCCGGGTGGTGGCACCGATCAGGGTGAAGGGAGGGAGATCGAGCTTGATGGAGCGGGCCGCCGGCCCCTCCCCTATCATGATGTCGAGCTGATAATCCTCCATGGCCGGGTAGAGCACCTCCTCCACCACCGGGCTGAGACGGTGGATCTCGTCGATGAAGAGCACATCGTTCGGTTCCAGGTTGGTGAGGAGCGCCGCCAGATCGCCGGCCTTCTCCAGCACGGGGCCCGAGGTGGTCTTGATGTTGACCCCCATCTCGTTGGCGACGATGTTGGCCAGCGTGGTCTTGCCAAGGCCGGGAGGCCCGAAGATCAGCAGATGATCGAGGGCCTCCCCGCGCTGGCGGGCGGCCTCGATGAAGATCTCCATCTGATCGCAGACGTGATCCTGCCCGGTATAATCGGCCAGCTTTCTGGGCCGGATGGCCCGATCGATGATCTCGTCCTCACGGGCGGCACCGGCCGAGATGAGGCGATCCGCTTCAATCATTGTCTACCTCACACCAGGCTGCGCAGGGATTCACGAATGATCTCCTCTACCGACATGCCGTCGGCGGCCACCTTGCTGACGATCTGGCTGGCCTGCTGCGGCTTGTAGCCGAGGGCCACCAGTGCACTGGCCGCCTCCTCGCTCGCATCCGGGGCACGCAGCGGACTCTCTTTCGCGGGCAGGGTGATTTCGGCCGGGGAGAAGAGATCGTGGCTGACCCAGCCCTTGAGGCGGTCTTTCATCTCCACCACCAGGCGCTCGGCAGTCTTCTTGCCCACGCCGGGCAACTTGACCAGGGAGCTTATCTCCTCGCGCTCGACGCTCATCACAAACTGGGTGGCCGTCATGCCGGAGAGAATGGCCAGTGCCAGCTTGGGGCCGACCCCGTTGGTCTTGATCAGCTCGCGAAACAGCGCCCGCTCCTGCTTGTGGTTGAAGCCGTAGAGCAGCTGGGCATCTTCACGCACCACGAAGTGGGTGTGAATGACGGCCTCTTTCCCGAGTTCGGGCAGATCATAGAAGCAGCTCATGGGCATATGAACCTCATATCCCACCCCTCCGACTTCCAGCAACACCTCGGGGGGTTGCTTCTCGATGATGACGCCTCTCAAGCGACCGATCATGTTCTTTTCCTCGCCACGCAGACTCTCGCAAATTGGGTCATAGCATAAAGAATAACTGGATAAGTATCCAGCATAGGTCCATGCAGATCATGGGATGACCCGCTCTTCATACCCGGCCACTTCCCTCGTTCAGAACACTGTCTGTCACTTTATTTTCCATCGGGGATGGCACATCTTCGTCATTGATTGAACACTGAAATGGTCTTGTTCGGCACCAGGGAAGGCTTGAATCATGAAAATCGTCACCACATCCAACCTCGGACTCACCATTCTGCTCGGCTGCACCCTGGGCATGGGGGCGATCGGTTGGTATGGCAGCCAGCGGCTGGCTGATCTGCTCTCCTACGTCCTGGGTGCCGCCTGGCAGACGGCAGATGGTGCCATGGAGGGCTCCATCGAACTCGGCAACCAGTCGCTCTATATCCAGAAGATGCTCTCGGGGATCCCCCTCGACGCACCGGAGCTGCAACGGGCAAAAGAGGCGGCCAGCGACGCTTTGCGCCGGGTGGAGCAAGGCGGGCTCATCGATGCGGCAGCCATCACCACGCTGAAGCAGCATGAGCAGACCTATCAGCAAGAGCAGGCACAGCTGCTGACCCTCTATCGCACCTTCACAAGCGCCGATGAGGCGCTGCGTGCCAGTTCTGAACGCATGTCACGCCTCTCGACCAGGCTGGAGGTGATCGGTGACGAGGCCGTCGAGAGCCTCACCCGCTCACCGGATCAGGCCATCAGCTGGAACGGCGGCCTCGCGACCCGCTGGCAGGCGGCCGATGGCGGCATGGAGGCCAACATCGGATTCCTGCGCCAGCTCTATGCGCTGGAGAAGATGCAGAGCGAAGGCCCTACTCCTGCCATCCAGGCCGAGCTGGCACAAGCCACCCGCTTCTATCAGGACGCGGTTGACGGCATGCTGGCAACCGGCCAGTTCGATGTGCCCGGCGACGGGGAGTTTGCAGGCCAAATGCTTTCCACCCAGTATCGTGCCCTGCAAGCCGACAATGCCCGCCTGATCCGTGAATGGACCACAGCCCTGAGCGCTTATCAGAACCAGCTGGCCCGTTACGAACACAGCGCCGACCAGCTCAGGCTGGCGCTGGTCGAGGTCGAGGCCCAGGGGGACGCCACCGTCGAGGATCAGGTTCACCAGCTCAACGCCATCATCGACTACACCAGAGGACTCATCCTGGGGGGCTTGCTGCTCAGCCTGCTGATCGTCACCTGCTGCGGCTTCTGGCTGGTGCGCACCATTGTTCGCCCGCTACTCCAGGTCGACAAGCGCATGCAGGACATCGCCGCCGGGGAAGGAGATCTCAATGCCCGCATCAACCTCTCACGCGACGACGAGATTGGCTCCCTGGCCGGCAGCGTGGATCGCTTCATCGAGAAGCTGCAGAAGATGATCAGCGCCACCATGGACAACAACCAGCACATCAACCAGCACGTGCGCACCTCGGTCAACCGGGTCCAGGCCATCAGCCAGAGCAGCCGCCAGACCGCAGCGCATGCCCAGGCGCTGCACCACGACAGCGAGCAGATGGTGCAGGTGGCCACCACCATCTCGGACAACTGCAACCTGGCGGCACAGAACGCCAATGAGGTGCGCCAGCTCACCACGCAAAGCAGCCAGTATGTCTCCTCCGCCACCGCCGGCATGCAGCGGGTGGTCATGGAGGTGGGTGAATGTGCCACCGCCATCAACGCCCTCAAGGAGCAGGCGGGGCAGATTGGCCAGATCATCTCCACCATCAGCAATATCTCGGAGCAGACCAACCTGCTGGCACTCAATGCCGCCATCGAAGCCGCCCGGGCGGGCGAGATGGGGCGCGGTTTTGCCGTGGTGGCCGACGAGGTGCGCACCCTGGCCAATCGCACCGCCACCTCCAGTGCCGAGATAACGGATGTGATCAACAGCATCCAGCAGCAGACAGAGCAGGCTTATCTGATGATGCAACGCAACCTGAAAACTGTGGAATCGGGTATGGCGGACTCCGACAACACCAAACAGATCCTGTTCAAGGTAGAAGAGGCCATCGATCAGCTCGCCGACATGGTGCAACAGGTGGCAGAGGCGACCAGCCAGCTCTCCCACACCCTGGGACACACCACGGGCAAGGTTTCGGATATCAGCCTGCAGGCCCAGACGGGCGAACAGGAAGCCCAGGAGTGCCTGCAACTGGCCTCCTCCCTCCATCAGGCCAGCCAGCAGCAACAGCAGTTGCTGTCGCAATTTCGGGTCTAGTGCGGGCGGGGCAAGGCCCCCGCCCTCCCCCCAGCGCCGCTGAATTTAGCCCTTGGGCCGGGGGGCTTCGCCTGTTAAAATTCCGCACTTGAAATTTTCCAGGGCCAAGCCGCCCGAACTAGCGAAGGTCTACCGCGATGCGTACCAGCCAATATCTGCTTTCCACTCTCAAGGAAACCCCCTCCGACGCTGAAGTTGTCAGCCACCAGCTGATGCTGCGCGCCGGGATGATCCGCAAACTCGCTTCCGGCATGTACGCCTGGCTGCCGACCGGCCTGCGGGTCCTGAAGAAGATTGAAAACATCGTCCGCGAAGAGATGAACAATGCGGGTGCCGTCGAAGTGTCCATGCCGGTGGTACAGCCCGCCGAGCTGTGGCAGGAGTCCGGCCGTTGGGATGACTACGGCCCCGAGCTGTGCCGCCTGACCGACCGTCACAACCGCCCCTTCGTGCTGGGTCCGACCCACGAAGAGGTGATCACCGCGCTGGTCCGTTACGAAGTGAACAGCTACAAGCAACTGCCGCTGAACCTCTACCAGATCCAGACCAAGTTCCGCGACGAAGTGCGCCCCCGTTTCGGCGTGATGCGTGGCCGCGAATTCCTGATGAAGGATGCCTACTCCTTCCACATCGACAAGGCTTCCCTGGTCGATACCTATGAGAAGATGCATGCGGCCTACTGCACCGCCTTCACTCGCATGGGTCTGAACTTCCGCCCGGTGCAGGCCGATACCGGCTCCATCGGGGGCACCGGCTCCCACGAATTCCAGGTGCTGGCCGAGAGCGGTGAAGACTTGATCGCCTTCTCCGATACATCCGATTACGCCGCCAACATCGAGATGGCCGAAGCCCTGGCACCGGCTGGCGAGCGCGCTGCCGCAACCAAAGCCCTGACCAAGGTGGCCACCCCGGCCGTCCACACCATCATTGATGTGGCCGCTTTCCTGAACGTGGCGCCGACCGCCATCGCCAAGACCCTGCTGGTACTGGCCGAGGAAGACGAGCACGGAAAACAGGCTGTCATCGCCCTGGTACTGCGTGGCGACCACGAGCTGAACGAAATCAAGGCCGAGAAGCTTTCTGGCGTGGCTAACCCGCTGACCTTCGCCAATGACGAGCAGATCAAGGCTGCCGCCGGTTGCGACGCAGGCTCCATCGGCCCGGTCGGCTTTGCCGGTCGCATCATCGTCGATCGCAGCGCCGCCCATCTGAGCGATTTTGTTTGCGGCGCCAACGAGACCGGTTTCCACCTGACCGGTGCCAACTGGGATCGCGACATCACCTCTTTTGAGGTTGCCGACTTGCGCAACGTGGTAGAAGGTGACCCGAGCCCGTGCGGCCAGGGCAAGCTGCTGCTCAAGCGCGGTATCGAAGTGGGCCACATCTTCCAGCTGGGTACCAAGTACTCCGAAGCGATGAAGGCGAGCGTGCTGAACGAAGGCGGCAAGTCCGTCACCATGGAAATGGGTTGCTACGGTATCGGGGTTTCCCGTCTGGTGGCTGCCGCCATCGAGCAGAACAACGACCAGTACGGCATCATCTGGCCGGACGCCATCGCCCCGTTCGAAGTGGCCATCGTGCCGATGAACATGCACAAGTCCGAGCGCGTGGCCGAGCAGGCGCAACAGTTCTACGCCGAGCTCAAAGCCGCCGGTGTGGACGTGCTGTTTGACGACCGCAAGGAGCGCCCGGGTGTGATGTTCGCCGACATGGAGCTGATCGGTGTGCCCCACGCCATCGTCATCGGTGACCGTGGTCTGGACAACGGCGTGGTGGAGTACAAGTGCCGCCGCTCCGGCGAGAAGCAGGAAGTGGCGATCAAAGAGATCGTTGCCCTGCTCAAGGCCAAGCTGGGTCGCTGATAACGCGACACCGCCTTTCGCTTTTCATAGGAAAGCCCCGAGTGCCACGGCACTCGGGGCTTTTTATATGGCTCTCAGCCATGATGCACAAAAATGCGTCTCCAGCGTGAACCAATGAGATAACTGCATTGCCCTGTACACGGCACGGCTGATTTCCTAGACTGGCGCTCTTTACCGAGCTTGCCCGAGAAGTTATGTCCATCGCCTCAGCCAATACCGTTGTCGTGCTCGACTTCGAGACCACAGGGCTTTCACCCGGACAAGGGGATAGAGCCATCGAGATCGGTGCCGTCAGAATCAAGGATGGCCATATCAGTGAGCGTTTCTCGGCATTGATGAATCCGGGCTTCAACGTGAGCAGCTTCATCGAGCAATATACCGGGATCAGCAATGCCATGCTGAAACAGGCTCCCCCCTGTAACGAGGTGATGGCGGATTTCGTCGACTTTATCGGTGATGACAATCTGGTCGCCCACAACGCCTCCTTCGACAAGCGCTTTCTGGATGCGGAAATAGAGCGATTGCCGGCGCAATACCGCGGCCAGTTCGCCTGTTCCCTGCTGCTATCGAGGCGCCTGTTTCCCGATGCCCCGGATCACAAGCTGGGTACCCTGGTGCAATACCGGAGTCTGCCCAATGATGGGGTGTTTCACCGTGCCCTGGCGGATGCCGAGGTGACGGCCCACCTCTGGCTTGCCTTGTTGGAAGAGCTGGCGTGTCGACATGGCATTATCGACCCGGACTTTGAATTGCTGCTGACCCTTGGCAAGAAGCCAAAACAGGTGATTCCATCCTTCCTGCGGGAATATGCGACTCGGAAATAATATGTGCCGACATGCATCATCAACCATCCACGCCATGTCGGCACTGAATTTCCCCACCTTCAAATCCATGATGGCCCGGCGTAAAGAGAGGCAGGCAAGCAGATAATTTAGCACTGCACATCAATGAAAAAGCGCGCCAAATGGCGCGCTTTTTGTTTCCTTGTCATCTGGCGACGGGGCCGGTTCACGGCGCTTCAGGCATTGCGACCGATAAAGAGATCGGTCACATGGCAGCTGCTTCTCGCGGCCAGCGCATCCAGCATGTAGGCTGCAGCGTCTTCCGGCGTCATGAAGCCGCTCGGGTCCACGTGATCCGAATTCTCCCAGAACTCGCTGCGGATCCCGCTCGGATAGAGGTTCACCAGTCGCAGGGGAGCACTCTTCAGCTCGGCCCGCAAGGATTCGAGAAAGCCGCGCATTCCCCATTTGGAGGCGCAATAGAGGCTCTCGTTGGCCTTGCCGGTCTGGGCTGCGGAGGAGAGCACATTCGCCAGCACCCCGCCCTTGTCACCGATGAGGCGCACCGTCTGCTGGGCCACCAGTATGGTGGAAATGAGATTGCTCTCCACCACCCGGCGGATCTGCTCGGCGGTGTAGACACCCACCGGGCCAAACTCGCCGACACCGGCACAGTGGATCACCATGTCGGGCAGGCCGCCCCACTCCACCGCAGCGGCAAAGGCGACATCCACCTCTTCGTGGTGTGCGAGATCGGCGGCAATGCCGATCACCGCCTTGCCGAGCAGCTCTTCCTGCTCCTGCAGTTTCTGGTAACGGCGACCCATCATGGAAACCTGATGGCCGCGTTCAACCAGCCCTATGGTCAGGGCGCGGCCCAGTCCGGACCCCGCGCCAGTCACTATGATGTGGCCCATGTGTGCTCCTCAGGGAGATCAGAAGGTGAATTCACCACCGATGAACCAGCCGTCGATGGTCTGATCGACGCGATCGAAGTCCATCTCGGCCTCACGCCAGCCGGCGCGGATCTTGAGCGGCACGGAAGAGAACTTGTAGGAACCGCCCAGACGGTAGTCGTAGTTGTCGGCATCCTGCACGCGGGCATCGCCGAAGGCGGCAAAGCCGGTCCCCGGGATGCGCACTTCGGCGCCGGTGTAGGCCATCAGCACATCCTTGTCATAGGAGTAGTGCTGGGTGTTGAAATCACCGTCGTAGCGACGACCGGTCAGACCCAGGTCGATCTGGAACAGGTCGTTGTTGAACAGGCGATAGTAGAGGCTCAGGTCGTAAGCCAGCAGATCGTTGTTGAAGCTGCCGCCGCTGCTGCTGAAGTCGGACATTTCGAACTTGGCGTTGGGCAGCAGCAGGATGCCGTGCTCCAGTTGCAGGTAGCCGCTCCAGTTGTAGTTCTCGTCGTAGCTGCCATCGGCACCCACGCTGCTGACCTGGCCACTTCCCTGGGCATTCCACAGATCGGCACCCGCCGCAAAACGCCAGTCATTGGCGGCCATGGCCCCATGGCTGAGCAGAGCCATCACAGTGCCGGCAATCAGGGTCTTCTTCATCACTTCGCTCCATTTTGGACTGGAAAGGCCATCATTTTACCCGCTGGGCAAGGAATACCTAGAGTAAAAAGCTGAACAAGCGTCCATAAATGTCAGTGCTTCATCCCTTTCATGGGTTCGACCGGCTTCACGGGCAGGCTCAGTGACAGCGTCTGACCATCGTCCAGGGTCAGGGTCAGCGGGAAGGGCGTGCCCTGAGCCAGGGTGTGGATGTCGAACAACATGATGTGCAGGCTGCCGGGCTTGAGCACGGCCTCCCCCTTGGCCGGGATCTCGATGCTCTCCACCTGTCGCATCTTCATGACGCCGTTCTCGTGCAAATGGGTGTGCAGCTCGACACGGCCCGCCTCAGGGGACGCACCCGCCACCAGTTTAACCGGTTTGTCCCCATCGTTCCTGAGCACCATGAACGCCGCCGTGTTCGGCGAGCCAGGGGGCAGCAGGCGCACATAACCATCGACCGCGTCGACCTTGGCCAGGGCCGGGGCGGCCAGAAGCAGTGCCATGGTGGAATAAAACGCACGTTTAAACATGGTTGAAATCCTTTTATGATGTTGTTAAACGAGACAAAGCTTACCCCTGTGGCAAGCTTTTGACAGCCCCCGACAACAAGGATTCAGACATGGCCCTCACAATTCTGGCCGAACAGCAGGACGGCTTGCTCACCCTGACCTTCAATCGACCGGAAAAGCGCAATGCCCTCAACACGGAAACGTATCTGGCGCTGACCGACGCGCTGCGCCAGGCCGCCCGGGACGAAGAGGTCCATGTGCTGCTGTTGCAGGGCCAGGCGGAGTGCTTCACCGCCGGCAACGATCTGGCCGACTTTGTTGGCAAGCACGCCCTTGAGCCGGACGATCCCATCCTGCAATTTCTGCACACCCTGGCCGACTTCCCCAAACCGGTGATCGCCGCCGTGGGCGGCCCGGCAGTCGGCATCGGCACTACCCTGCTGCTGCACTGCGACCTGGTCTATCTGGGTGACAACGCCCGGCTGCAACTGCCTTTCGTCGAGCTGGGACTGGTGCCGGAGTTTGCCGCCAGCCTGCTGCTGCCACGCGCCGTCGGTCACCTCAAGGCGGCGGAGCTGTTGCTGCTGGCAGAGGCCATCGATGGAGAAGAGGCGCTGCGTCTCGGGCTCGCCAACCGGGTGCTGGCCCCGGCGGACCTGCTCCCCTTCGCTCGGGAGCAGGGACTGAAACTGGCGGCCAAGCCGCCGATGGCGCTCCAGAAGAGCAAGGCGCTGCTCAAGCAGGAGCTCAAACAGGCGGTGCATTTCGTCATCGACCTGGAAGCGCGCGCCTTCGCCCAGGCCCTGCAAGGGGAAGAGGCGCAAAGCCGCATCGCCAGCAAGCTGCAAAAACGGCGCTGAACTCAGTTGAGACGGAACCGGCCTATCAGCTCGCAGCCCTGCACCCTGTCCTGCACCTGGATAAGCCGGGCAATCTCCGGATTGGGGTGGCGCTTCAAGAAGGAGAGCAGGGCGGCGCGGCAGCAGCCCAGCTCGCTGATGAGGGATTCGCACTCCCGGTTGGGGCACTGGGGCACCAGGGCGGTGACCAGCTCGGAGGCGAGCTTGAGGTAGCGCAGTTCATAGGCGGGCTCTTCCATGGCACGCCAGAAATCGGCCATGCGGTGACAGGTGGCGACCCGCATGCTGGCCAGTTCGTCCAGATCCCCGGAGGCCAGCTCATAGACTTCCCCCAGGGCCTGCTGATAGAGGCAGATCGCCGTGCCCAGAGCCCCCATGCCAAGGGCATTCTCCGCCTCCAGCATGTAACGTTGCCAGTTCTGATGTTCCATGTTCCTCTCCTTTGCCGACACGAGTGGAGTTTGTATCATGGCCAATCGAGAACAAATATCAACCAGACCCTTTGTGCAGGATCCCTCAACCCGCCGTTCTGGGCTGATTGACGCGACACTGCTTGCCGGGGTAACCAGGCAGATCCGCCGCCTTGCTGCTGCACGCCAGCCGTTTGGCTTCGGCGAGGCGATCCGCGAGGTTGACCTCATCGATCGGCTGCCAGGCCATCTGCTGGCCGAGCCAGCTGGCCCAGGCAAACTCGACGAAGTAGACCTGATCCTTCTTGCTGAAGTAGCCCGCATCCTGCAACAGCCCCGCCAGGGTGCGGTAGGGATAATCCGGCAATTCACCGATATGACCGGGCAACTGCTCGGGAGTCAGGGGTTGACCCCGTTCATCCTTGAGCCAGGCCCAGTGGTTGTTCTGCATCTGGCTCCAGAAATTGGCCCTGTCCTGCAACCGTGCAATCACCTTGACCCTGACCTGCTTCACCCCCTGCTGCCACAGCGCCTTGGTCAGGTGGTGCCTGTCCACCAGCCAGTAACCCCCATCCGGCGCGATGACGATGGGGATCTCTTTCTTTTTCATCAGCTTGTCGAGCTGCTTCTCGCTCTTGTCCGCCAGCTCCCGGGCGGTGGTATCCACCTGCAACTGCCCCACGCCGCCCTGGGTGGGGTGCAGCGCCTCTATGTTCACTTCGCACCAGCTTCCCACCGGGCTGCTCTTCTCGCACGGGGACAACGCCCAGGCGCCCTGGCTCAGCACGCAGGCCAACAAGATCCATGCTCTCATCACTCTCTCCTTTTCCTGGCGCTCACGGCGCCCCTTCGTTGACAGCCGCATCGGATATCATGGGACTCATGCTGGCGGTCTGACCAGCAAAGGGGATATCATGATTTCCCATCTGCCGGCGATGCATTCTCGCCGAGTTTTCTCCCCGCTTCACACATTTTGAAGGATTCACCATGAAAGGATGGAGCCCCCTGCTGGCCCTGCTGGGCTGTGCCTGCGTCCAGGCCGCCGATGTGCCGCCCGGCACCCCACTCGCCGCTGAACAGGCCGTCGTCCGTCATCTCAAGGATGAACCGGCGAGCCTGAGCCCCCTCAAGCTGGTGGGACTGCCGGAGCTGCAGGTCCTCAGGGATCTTTACGAGGGGCTGCTGACCCAGGGACCGGACGGCAAGGTGCTGCCCGGGGTGGCATCCCGCTGGGACAACGAGGGGAACCAGACATTCACCTTCCACCTGAGGCCGGATGCCCGCTGGTCCAACGGCGACCCCGTGCGCGCCGCCGACTTCGTCTATGGCTGGCGCAAGCTGGTTGACCCCAGGGAAGCCGCCACTTTCGCCTGGTTCGCCCAGCTCGCTCGCTTCGACAAGGTGGACGACATAGTGGCAGGCAAGCTGGCCCCCGATGCGCTCGGGGTGGAGGCCGTCGATGACCATACCCTGAAAGTGACCCTCTCCCAGCCGGTGCCCTATTTCCTGAGCCTGCTGACCCATCCCAGCCTGTCGCCCCTGCACCGGGCCAGCATGGAACAATATGGCAACCAGTGGACCCAGCCCGGCAAGCTGGTGGGCAACGGCGCCTTCGTGCTGAGTCACCGGGTGGTGAACGAGAAACTGGAGCTGACGCCCAATCCCTACTACTGGGATCGCGCCCACACGGTGCTGACCCGCGTCACCTTCGTGCCCATCAACCAGGAGAGCGCGGCCACCCACCGCTATCTGGCCGGGGATCTGCACATCACCGAATCCTTCCCCAAGGAGCAGTACCAGAGCCTGATGGCCCAGATCCCGGGGGAAGTCTATACCCCGGAACAGCTCGGCACCTACTACTACGCCTTCAACACCCAGCGCCCGCCCCTCAATGATGTGCGGGTGCGCCAGGCGCTCTCCTACACCATCGACAGGGGCCTGATTGCCGACAAGGTGCTGGGCACCGGGGAGAAACCGGCCTACCACTTCACCCCGGACGTGACCGCCGACTTCGACCCCAAGCCCAATCTGCTCTCCACCAGCAGTCAGCAGGCGCTGGACGAGCGTGCCAGAGCCCTGCTGAAAGAAGCGGGCTACGGCCCAAGCAATCCCCTCAAGCTGACCCTGCTCTACAACACGGCGGAAATTCACAAGAAGATGGCGCTGGCCATCGCCAACCTGTGGAAACAGAAGCTGGGAGCCCGGGTCGAGCTCACCAACCAGGAGTGGAAAACCTATCTCGACAGCCGTCAAAGCGGCCAGTTCGAGGTGATCCGCTCCTCCTGGGTCGCCGATTACAACGACCCCTCCGCCTTCCTCGGGCTCTGGGGATCGGGCCACAGCGGCAACATGGCCCGGTTCGCCAACCCGGCTTACGACAAGCTGCTGGCGCAGGCGGCCAACAGTCAGGATCCCGCAGAACGGGCCCGCCTGTTCGATGAGGCCGAGGCCATCTTGCAGAAGGAGGCCCCCATCGCCCCCATCTACCAGTACACCAATGCCCGGCTCATCAAGCCCTGGCTCAAGGGGTATCCCATCAACAACCCGGAAGACGTGGCCTACAGCCGTCAGCTCTACCTCGTCAAACACTGAGTCCGGGGAGGGGTCGGGACATCTGACCCCTCCTGGCACTGTTCCTGTTCAAGTTCCCGGCATAAAATGCCGCCTCTTTTCATTCATCAACCCCGTGATCCGATCCTGCCATGCGTGCTCTGCTCCTGATTGCCCTGTTTGTTGCCCTTCCCGCCAAGGCCGCCGATGAAACCGAATGCCGCCAGGCCTTCCTCGAATGGATGTTGAGCCAGCAGAAGCAGTTCAGCGACCGCAAGGCCAGCAAGATGGAGCGGCGCAATGCCGAACGAGCCATCGATCAGGCCCGGGATGCCTTCGCCAAGCAGGAGAGTTTCTGCCAAGCCATGGCCTGGGTCGCCAGCGCAGAAGACAATGACCCCCGCTTCAAGCCGAGGACGGGGGAGATCCACGACTTCACTCCCCGCGGCTGAGCCGCCATCTACGACTTTTTTCAGCCTTTCCCGTGTTGATTTATTGACCCAAGCCAAGGTGGTGTAACAGTCCGCATCTACAATGACGCCGTAACAGTCACAAAAAATAAAAACAAATTTATCAGTTACTTGGCTCATTCAGGATGCGCACATGACCACAACCCGGCACGAAGGGGAGATCCGTTTCCCCGATCACATATCACTGATCTCGACCACGGATCCCGCCAGTCACATCACTTATGCCAACCAGCACTTTTGCGATGTGGCGGGCTACAGCGCGACCGAAATGGAAGGGGAGCCCCACAATCTGGTCCGCCACCCCGACATGCCCAAGGCCGCGTTCGCCGACATGTGGCGCCGCCTGCAACAAGGAAAGAGCTGGATGGGGCTGGTAAAGAACCGCGCCAAGAGTGGTCAGTTCTACTGGGTCAACGCCTACGTCACGCCGATCCTCAACGATCAGCAGCAAATCATCGAATACCAGTCTGTCCGCACCCGTCCCCAGGATCACGACATCGCCTGGGCAGAGCAGCTCTATGCCCGGATCCGTGACGGCAAGGCACTGCCCTGGCTGACCCGGCTGACCCTGGAGCCGGGGCAGCTGTGTCTGCTGCTCTCTGGCACCGCCCTGCTCGGCATGGGGGCCAGTCTGGTCACCGGCCAGCCGGGGTGGGGAGTCATCACCCTGCTCTGCTTGCTGGCCCAGATGGGGCATGGCTGGCATCTGCAACGGCGGCTGGCCAGACTGCTGGCCATGGCGGGCGAGGAGCAGGGCAGCGCCCTTTGCCAGGTACTCTATGCCAGGCGTCAGGACAGCCTGGCCGCCCTTGAACTGCTGCTGCGCATGAAGAAGGCGGAGCTGCGCGCCGTGGTAGGTCGCAGCGCGGACACCAACCAGCAGATCCTGCAGGCGGCGGAGGATGACAGGGGGCATATCCAGACCATAGACACTCACCTGCAACAGCAGCGGGCCCAGAGCGAGCAACTGGCGGCGGCCATCACCCAGATGAGCCAGTCCATCCGTGATGTGGCTGACAATGCCCACCAGGCCAATGCGCTGGTGGGCGAGGTCCAGCAGGTGTCCGCCAGTGGCCAGCAGGCGCTGGCCACCACCCGGGATTCGGTCGACAGGCTTCATCAGGAGCTGGACGCCAGCCAGGGCGTGCTGGCGCGTCTGACCCAGGACAGCCAGAAGATCAACGGCATTCTGGAGGTGATCGGGCAGATTGCGGATCAGACCAACCTGCTCTCCCTCAATGCGGCCATCGAGGCGGCACGGGCCGGTGAACAGGGGCGCGGCTTTGCGGTGGTGGCCGACGAGATACGGGCCCTGGCCCAGAAGACCCGCAGCTCCACCGGCGAGATAAGCGACATGATAGGGGCGCTGCAACAGAGCACCCGGCAACTGTCCGATGGCATGGAGCAGGGGGCCCAGACATCAGTGCTCTGCCAGCAGCACATGGGGGCCACCGCCGAGGTGCTCGACCAGATCAACCGGATGCTGGCCCGGGTGACCCACACCAGCGACGAGATAGCCCAGGCGGTGAGCCAGCAGGCGGATGTCACCAGCACCCTGGATCAGGGGATCCACCAGATCCACCAACTGGCGAGCCACACCGCGGACAACAGCCGTCAAGCCCTCGATGGCATCACCCTGCTGGTGGAGCGGTTGCAAAACCTCTCCCGCCTGATCAACCAGTTCCACGACTGACCCCCTTGCCGTGTAGTTTGGCGCGCCCCCGGGCGCGCTGCCGATCTCTCCTCTCCTTCACGACGACAGGCTCCCGCCGGGGGCAAGAAGTCCGTCTCAGGATTTGCCCTTGAACTGCTTGATGCTGCGCTTGCCCTGGGTGCGACGGTTCGCCTGCTTGTCTCTTGGCGCCCGTTTGCTCTCCCCGCTGGCGGGTTTGTCGGTCACCGGGAAACCTGCCAGCGCCGCCAGGGGCAGGGGGCGACCGGTCAGGGCCCGGATCCCCTCGAGCGCCTCCCCATCCCCGTGGCAGGTAAGGGAGATGGCCAGACCGCTCTGCCCGGCACGGGCGGTACGACCGATACGATGCACGTAGACGGGCGCATGCTCCGGCAGATCCAGATTGATCACCACCGGCAATGCCTCCACGTGGATGCCGCGCGCCATCAGGTCCGTGGCCACCAGCACCCGCACCCTGCCCTCCTTGAAATCCGCCAGCGCCTGCTTCCGCGTGGCCTGATCCTTGTTTCCGTGCAGGGCTGCCACCGTCATGCCAGCCCTGGCGAGTTTCTTGGCCACCCCGTCCGCGTCGTCCCTGGCACTGATGAAGACCAGCACCTGGGGCCACTCTCCGGCCTCCAGCAGAGCGATCAGCGCAGGCACCTTGCTGCTCCTGTTGACCAGATAGAGCCGCTCCTCGATGTCGCTCACCAGGCTGTTGAGCGGCTCGGCCTCGATGCGCACCGGATCCTGCAGCAGGCCCGAGGCCAGGCTCTCCAGCTCGACCGGCAAGGTGGCGGAGAAGAGCATCTGCTGCCGCGCCTCCGGCATCGCCTTCATCAGCCACTGGATATCGGGCCAGAACCCCATCTCCAGCAGGCGATCCGCCTCATCCAGCACCAGCATGCGCAGGGCACCCAGCCCCAGCGCCTGCTGGGCCAGCAAGTCTCGCAACCGTCCGGGTGTCGCCACCAGCAGTTGGGGGCCGAGAGCCAGTTCCCGCTCCTGCCACTCCTGGGCCACCCCGCCACACAGGGTCAGAAGGCGCACCCCCAACCCGTCGGCAATCTCCTGAAGGGCGGCGCTCACCTGGCTTGCCAGCTCCCGGGTGGGGACCAGTACCAATCCCTGTACCCGGTCGCTGGCTGCGTCCAGCCTCTGCAGCAGCGGCAGGCCGAATGCCAGGGTCTTGCCACTGCCGGTCCTGGCCAGGGCAAGCAGATCCCGTCCTGACAAGGCAGCAGGAATGGCTAGCTGCTGAATGGAGGTCGGTTTTTCCAGCGCTGCGGGCAGCAGGGGCAACAGGGCGGGGTCAAGGGCGAGTTCGTCAAACGTCATGGGGATCGCAGATACAGGCTGAACGAGGATGTGGAGGCGAAGTCTAGCCAGACCCACCCCATAAGTAAAAGGTTCGGGAGCGCAATAAAAACGGCCTGCCCCGTGTGAACGGAGCAGGCCGTCAGGCAATCAGCCTGTGGCGCGACTTACAGAACGGCCAGGGCGGCGGCGTAGTTCGGCTCGTCGGCGACTTCGGCCACCAGCTCGCTGTGCAGCACCTTGTCGTGCTCATCCAGTACCACGATGGCACGGGCAGCCAGACCCACCAGCGGGCCGGAGGAGAAGGCCACGCCGTAGTCCTGCAGGAAGGAGACACCGCGCAGGGTGGAGAGGTTCACCACCTTGTCCAGACCCTCGGCGCCGCAGAAACGGGCCTGGGCGAACGGCAGGTCGGCAGAGATGCACAGCACGACGGTGTTGTTCAGGGCGCTTGCCTGCTCGTTGAACTTGCGCACGGAAGTGGCGCAGGTCGGGGTGTCGACGCTCGGGAAGATGTTCAGGATCTTGCGCTTGCCGGCGAAGGTCGCCAGGGTCGCATCGGACAGATCGCCAGCAACCAGGGAGAAGGGCTTGGCCTGCTCACCGGCAACGGGGAAGTGGCCGGAGACGGAGACGGGGTTGCCTTGCAGGGTGACGGTATTGCTCATGTTAGGTCCTTGATGATTGATGTGGGATCCAGGGTCCCCAGTATAGGCCCGCCACGGGATGACAAACACCCGCTAATGAAAGGGATTTGGCATCCCTTTGCGTCCCTCCTGCTCCAGGGGCAAATCAGCGGCCACTGTCATGGCCCCGAACAAAGAGGAGAAGAGGGCTTGACCTTGGACTTTACACCAAGGTTTACACTCGGCGCAGTCATCCAGGATCCCGCAGGGGCGGGATCCCTCAAGAGGAACGCATCATGAGCAAATCCTGCTGCAGCCATCAACACGCCGCCGCCCCCATCAAGGCCGTCAGCAAGGCCGCCACCCCACAGGCCGGGCACAGCCACACCAGCCACTGCTGCGACAACGGGGCACAGGCCAGTGGCGTCGCCAACCCGACCCGCCACGATCATCAGGGGCAAAGTGGCGCAGACGGCCCGGGTGATGAAGAGCTCCCCAGAGGCGCTTGCGCCACCGACACAGCCCACGACCACGATCATCATGAGCAGGGGCACGCCCACACGACCGCCGCGACCGAGCCGCCGCTGGCTACCCCCGAGCAAAACAGCCGCCGCCATAGCTGGCAGGTGCTGGGCATGGATTGTCCCAGCTGTGCCCGCAAGATAGAGACCGCCGTCAGCCGGGTGGAGGGCGTACAGCAGGCTCGGGTGCTGTTTGCCACCGAGAAGCTGGTGGTGGATCTGGCCCCCGGCCTCTCCCCCGACCCCGTTACCGCCGCCGTGCTGGCCGCCGGCTTCCAGCTCAAAGGAGGCGCTCAGAACACGGCTCGCAGCGAACCGGGCCGCAGCCCGCAGATGCAGAGGGTCAGTAACCTGCTCGGCAAATACTGGCAGCCCCTGTCGCTCGCCGGCTTGATGGGGATGGCGGCCCTGTTGCCGGCCCAGATCGGTCAGCCGCTCTTTACCCTGGCCACCCTCTGGGGGCTGTGGCCCGTCGCCCGCAAGGCGTGGGCACTGACCAGAAGCGGCTCCCCCTTCGCCATCGAGACCCTGATGACGGTCGCCGCCGTGGGGGCCCTGTTCCTCGGCGAAACCGCCGAAGCGGCCATGGTGCTGCTGCTGTTCATGCTGGGTGAACATCTGGAGGCCTACGCCGCCGGCCGCGCCCGCGCCGGGGTCACCGCCCTGATGGCGCTGGTGCCCGACAAGGCGCTGCGCATCCGCACCACTGCCGAGGGCGAGGTGCGCGAAGAGGTCGGCGCCGATGAGCTGCGCCCCGGTGACATCATCGAAATCGCCCCAGGCGCCCGCCTGGCCGCCGATGCCCGCCTGCTCGACCCCCTCGGCGCCTTTGACGAGAGCGCCCTGACCGGCGAATCCATCCCGGTGGAGCGCCGCCGGGGTGACAAGGTCCCCGCTGGCAGCCTGGCGGCGGATCGGGTGCTGCGCCTCGAGGTGGTGTCCGAGCCCGGCAACAACGCCATCGACCGTATCCTGCATCTCATCGAAGAGGCCGAGACCCAGCGCGCCCCCATCGAGCGCTTCATCGACCGCTTCAGCCGCTGGTATACCCCGGCCATGATGCTGGTCGCCCTGCTGGTGGTGCTGGTACCGCCGCTCGCCTTCGGCCAGAGCTGGGACGAGTGGGTCTATCGCGGGCTGGCGCTGCTGCTGATCGGTTGCCCCTGCGCCCTGGTCATCTCCACCCCGGCGGCGGTCACCTCGGCGCTGGCGGCAGCCACCCGGCAGGGAGCCCTCATCAAGGGGGGCGCAGCGCTGGAGCGGTTGGCCCACATCGATACCCTGGCCTTTGACAAGACCGGCACCCTGACCCTGGGCAAGCCGCAGCTGACCGAACTGGTGAGCCTCAATGGCCAGCCGGAGGCCGAACTGCTGGCGCTGGCGGCAGCCATCGAGCAGGGCTCCCACCACCCGCTGGCCCGCGCCGTGGTGACCGCGGCCAGCGAACGGGGCCTCAGCCTCGCCGCGGCCCAGGCGCTGCGCGCCCTGCCCGGCATGGGCGTGGAAGGTCGCATCGACGGCACCCTCTGGCAGCTGCTGGCACCGAGCCGGGTCGCCACCCTGGATGCCGCGATACAGGCCCGGGTCGCCACCCTGGAGCAGCAAGGCAAGACAGTGGTGGTGCTCGGTCAGCCTGACGCCGCCCCGGCCGCCCTGCTGGCCCTGCGCGACCAGATCCGGCCGGAGGCGGCTGCGGCGCTGCAAGAGCTCAACCAGCTTGGTCTCAAGAGCATCATGCTGACCGGGGACAACCCCCGCGCCGCCGAGGCGATCGCCACCGAGCTCGGCATGGGCTGGCGCGCCGGCCTGCTGCCGGAGGGCAAGGTCGATGAGATCGCCAAGCTCGGTCTGACGCAAAAGGTCGCGATGATCGGCGACGGCATCAACGACGCCCCGGCCATGAAGCGGGCGAGCATCGGCATCGCCATGGGAGGCGGCACCGACGTGGCGCTGGAAACCGCCGATGCGGCGCTGACCCACAACCAGCTCGGCGGGGTCGCCGCCATGATCCGGCTCTCCCGCGCGGCGCTGGCCAACATCCACCAGAACATCGCGCTGGCGCTGGGGCTCAAGGCCATCTTCCTGGTCACCAGCCTGCTCGGCATCACCGGCCTGTGGATTGCGGTGCTGGCCGACACCGGCGCCACCGCCCTGGTCACCGCCAACGCCCTGCGCCTGCTGCGAAAACGCTAGGCCGGCCGTTAACGGTACAACCAACAGCCGCTCCAATGGGGCGGCTTTTTTATTGCCTCGCCCACGAGCAAAGAAAAAGCGCGGCTGCCGGTCGGCAGTCGCGCTTTGCTTACTCTCTCGGTGTTATCCCGCCCTTGGCAAGGCGGAATTCAACCCGGGGCTGCCGAGCCAGCCCCGGGCTCGATGGGAAAGACTTACTTGGCGCTGCACTCCTGGATGATGACGCTGCCCACCTCGCCGGAAGTCTGGGTCGGGTCAACCTTCACCAGGAAGCTCCACAGACCCTGTTCCAGCGTGATGCTGTTGTTGCCCATGCCACCGTCGCCGTGCTGGAGCGGGTAAACCTGCTCGGGCTCCAGTGCGATCAGGGTGCCACCGGCATCCTTCACGAAGAACTGCTTGCTCCAGTTGCCATCGTCGTTGGCAAACTTGAAGTCAAAGCTGCCCGCGTAGTTGAAGGCGGCCTGATAGATGGCGAGGTTGCCTTCCATCCCCTTGTAGCTCAGCTGGTAGGCCGGCTGGGCGTTCCAGTCGCTCAGACTGCCGCGCACATAGAGCGGGAAGCCGAGCGGATTGCCCGCGACGGTATCCAGCACCTTGCAGCTCTGCGCCGGTTCGGTGTAGCTGACGCTCAGGGTGGGCTTGTCCTTGTTCATGGCGGTGAAGACAAACTTGTAGGTGCCAGCCTTCTCCACGTTGAACGGCAGATCCCCGCCATTGGCACAGAGCGTATTGACCTGGCCGGTCGCAAGCTGGTCGGTATCGCTGCACTTGCCGTAATTGACGGGGCCGCTCCACTCGTTGCCAGCGATCTTCACCTGGGTCGACCCCAGCTGATCCGCCGTCACCTCGGTGGTGAACTCATAGGTGAAGTTACCACTGAAGTTCATCTTGTTGACCGGATCCCACTGATTCAGGAAACCGCGCACGAACACCTCGGTGTCACCGAAGGGAGGCAAGGTGCTCAGATCCGTCTTCTTGCTCACCGGCAGCCCCGCGCCCTGGGCACCGCTCTGCGGCTTGACGAACACCGCCGCCGACCAGGCGCCAAGGGTCAGCTGACCGCTGTCATTGGCCGCCCCGCTGGCGATGCTGTCGGAGTCACGGTGGGCACCGCTCAGGACCATGCCGGTCAGATCGATGGGCTGATCCTTGCCGTCACGGAAATCGCCGATGCTCTGGGGCTGATTGGTGGCGTTGATCATCACCACCAGGCCGTCGATGGCCGGATCCAGATCCGCACCGGCGCCCACCCCGTCATCCACGCTCATCACGATGAGACCCGGGATCTGCTCAGGGCCGGTGTTGCGGAAGTCGACCCGCTTGATCACCTCGGCGCCGCTGCCAAGACGCAGCAGACGAGAGGATTGACGCAGTTCGGAGAGCTCCTGGTAGAAGTTCACCATCTGATGCATCTCGGCCGAACCCGGCTTGGCGTGCTGGCCGAGCACCTGCTCGATCAGCTCGTAGTTGGCCTCGTCCTTGTCCTTGCGCGGCAAGCCCTTGTCGAAGTTGTTGTCGCCAAGGGTGTAATCGACCCGGTTGTACCAGTCACCGGAGTCGTAGCTGTCCCGCTCCATGGACTTGGAGCGCAGCAGTTCGACACCCGCGTGGGTGAAGGGAATGCCCTGACCCAGCATGGCGGTCGCCAGAGAGACCCCCTGCATCCGCACCAGGTCGGCCCCGGCGGGTGCCTTGTACACCAGGTTGTCGAACAGAGTCTGGTTGTCGTGCTTGTCGACATAGTTCTGCACTTCGGTCGGATCCTGGGCATAGCCCGCCGGTTGACCGTTGTAGTCGATGTCGGAGCCTTTCTTCGGAATGCCGTCCTTGTCGGTCAGCACGAACTCCTTGAGGTTGCCCGCCATGCCGAGGCGCACCAGATCGGACTGATGCAGGGCGGTGGCGAGATCGACGCCGTCCAGCTCGTTGGCATCCACCAGGGCGCCGTTGCCAAAGCCCTGGGTCTTGCGAATGGCTTCGCCGCCGTCGAACGGGCTGCCGCCGCGCACCGCATCACGCAGCCGGTCGGAGAAGGAGCCGATGCCGGTACCGGCCAGGTGCTTCTGGGTCGCCTGTACGAAGCGCTTGTCATCCTGTACCTCGCCGAAGTTCCACCCCTCGCCGTAGAAGTACATGTCCGGATTGACCTTCTTCACCTCGGCCAGGGCCTGCACCATCTGATCTTTCGGGTGATGGCCCATGAGGTCGAAGCGGAAGGCATCGATCTTGTAGTCCCGCGCCCAGGTGACCAGAGAGTCATCCATCAGCTTGGCGAACATGGCGTGTTCCGGCGCCGTGTTGGAGCAGCAGGTGGAGTTTTCCACCGAACCGGTCTCCGGATTGAGGCGCTGGTAGTACCAGGGCACAATCTTGTCGAGCACGGATTTGGAACCGAGACCCGCTTCGTTGGTGTGGTTGTAGACCACGTCCATCACCACGTTCATGCCGATGTTCTGCTTGATGGCCTGCACCATCTCGCGGAACTCCTTGATCCGGGTCGTCCCCTCCGCATTGGTGGCGTAGGAGCCTTCCGGGGTGGTGTAGTGGTAGGGGTCATAGCCCCAGTTGAAGGAGTCCACCCCGCGCAGATAGCCGTACAGCTCCTGCACCACGGGGTTTTCCTTGCTGTCGCTGGCTTGCAGATCACCGAGCACGGCTTCGATGGTCTCGCCGCCACCACAGTGGCTGGCAAACCTGGAGTTCTTGACCTCGGGATTGACCTCGCACAGCTTGCTGAAGTCATCACCGATGTTGGCCACCTTGGCCGGATCCTCGTTGACGGTGGCGATGTCGAACACCGGCAGCAGGTGCAGGTGGCTGACGCCGCTCTTGGCCAGGGATTTCAGGTGGGTGACGGGCACGCTGTCGCTGTCGGTCAGCCCGAGGAACTTGCCGCGGTGATCCACCGGCGTCGACTCGTCGTTGCCGGTCAGATCCCGGACGTGGGCCTCATAGATGGTGATGTCGGCGGGGTTCTTCTGGCTGTGGGGCGCCTTGAGGCTGTCCCAGCCTTCCGGCTTGAGGGCCGGATCGTCGAGATCCACCACCTGGCTGAACTCGGAGTTCATCGCCAGGCTCAAGGAGTAGGGGTCGGTCACCTGATAGGATTCCAGCTTGCGGCTGACCGGGTGATAGACCTGAATGTCGTAGCGGTAGTATTTGCCGACAAGATCGCTGCCCCCCTGCACGCTCCAGCTGCCGCTGGCCTCGTCCAGAGTCATGGCGCGCTCGCCAAGCGACTTGTGCTGCTCGTCGAACAGCGCCAGCTTGACCGACTTGGCAGTCGGTGCCCAGAGCCGGAAGGTGACATTGCCTCCCTCCACCACGGCGCCGTAGGCCAGCTTGGTAGCCGCTTCGCTGTAAAGGGCATCGAGGGCACCGGCACTCTGCACCAGGGTCGCCCCCTGCAGGATGCCGTCCGCATCGGTCCCGATGGCGACCAGCTCACCCTTGAGGAGGGGCTTGAGATCTTTCCCCGCAGGCAGGGCGAAGGCGGCGGCATCCTTGAGGTGCGGGTATTTGGCCTGCTGCTCTTCGGTCAGGCTGGTTGGGGTCAGCTTGAGGTAGGGAAAATCGAATACACCCTCGCTGTTTGCGGTGATGGTGCCTGACTCTGTGTAGTAGAGGCGCACATAGGGCTTGTCCTTGCCCCCTTGCCAAATCAGGGTGTTGTCGTCGATCAGGTGGGCGCTGGCCCCCGCCACGCCGAAGGCGGCGGTGAAGGCCTCGGCCCGGCTGCCGAAGATCTCACTCTTGCCCGCCACTATGGCCACGGTGCGATCCGGGTGATCGCTGAAGACCACCTTCATGTCGCTGCCGGTCAGGTTCGCGAGATCGCCGTTGCGGGCGATGAAGTTGATGCAGCCTTCCATCTTGCTGAGCGGCACGACCCAGGCCGGGCCGAAGCTGTCCGCCTCGGACGGCGTCTTGCTCTTGTCATCCCAGCTGCTGTTGAGGCCGCTCTCGGCCGTCGCGTTGCAGGCGTCGTTGTTCCACAGGTGCAAGCTGTGGTTGGCGAACGGGCCGGTGACCCCGCGTGCCGCGCTGCTCTGGGTATCGACCAGGGCGATCACGGCCTCGTCGGGACCGGCCGTCAGCAGCTCGGCCGGGGGCTGGACGTTGGGAAGACGAGCGACGGGCTCATCCTGGGGGGTGGGGGTAGAAGAGGAAGAACTGTTGTCGTTACAGCCTGACAAAAGCGCGAGCAGTGAGGCTGTTACCAGCGCCACTTTGGTCTTTTTCATATCCATTTTTTTATAATTCCCGCTGTAGTTAGTCTCGATATCCGAGTACCCGGTCATTGCCGAGCGGTGTCATATTAATCAGCGGGAATTGCCGTAAATGTGAGCGGATGGGCAAAAAAAACCAATCCGCATCAACAAGATAACGTTTTCATAACGAAAACTCGATCGCGCTCACAGACCTGGCACCGCTTTCGGCCCATACCAGCGTGAAGAGGGGAGCGAGTGACGAAATCAATGTCCAATCAAATGGATAGAGGGGGCTTGGTGATGAAACGGATTGAGGAGCAGGCCAGGCGGCTGGACCAGGAGTATCAGGGCATTGCCCAGTTGTTCGATCAGTTCTGCCAGCAGGCCGGCGTGCTCGCCGAACGCTATCACTTCTTCAACTGGCCGGATTATGAAGAGAGCCCGCCCCTCGCCCGCGCCTTCACCCTGCTGGGGGAACCACGGGAGCTGCGGCTGCGCTGTCAACCCGGCGAGGGGGGTTCCCTGAACGGCCTCCTCCAGGTGTGTGGCGAGGAAGGCAAGGTTCACGCCAGCCTGGGCTTTCGTGCCGACGGCCACCTGCTGCTGGAGCCGGGCCGCCTGCTCGACGACCCGCCGGGACTGCTGCTGAGGCTGATGCTGGGCTCCCTCTGGCAGGATCAGGGGAGCGAGCCTCCCCGCTGACCCCCGCCAGGGGCGTCAGTCGGCAGACACTTCGATGGTCAGGTGCACCAGCTCCTCGTGGATGGCGAGGCGCTCGCGGATCGCCTGTGCCGGGACCGGGGTCGCCATCTGCAACGACATCGCGGCGGCATACTGCATCTGCCCCACCCGCCAGACGTGCAGATCGCGGATCTCGGCGCCAGGCAGCTCGGCGATCACCTCGCGGATCTCGTCCACCAGCGGCGCATCCATCTCCGCATCCAGCAAGACACGCCCGGTATCACGCAGCAGCCCCCTGGCCCACACCGCCACCAGCACGGCCCCGGCGATGCCCATCAGGGGATCCAGCCAGTCCGCCCCCCACAACATGCCTCCCACCAGCGCCAGAATCGCCAGCACCGAGGTGGCCGCATCCGCCAGCACGTGGAGGTAGGCGGCGCGCAGGTTGAGATCCTGATGGCCGTGGTGGTGATCGTGCGAGTGGTCGTGATGACCGTGATGGTGGTCGTGACCATGGTGATGGCCGTGATCGTCCCTGAGCAGCCAGGCACAGGCCAGATTCACCAGCAGGCCCAGCAGGGCAATGCCGATCGCCTGCTGATAATGGATGGGGCTGGGGTCCAGCAACCTGGTCACCGACTCGAACAGCATCAACCCCGCCACCCCCACCAGTAGCAGGGCGCTGCTGAAGCCCCCCAGCACCTCTATCTTCCAGGTACCAAAGCTGAACCTGTGATCCCGCGCAAAGTGGCGGGCTGCGCGATAGGCCAGCACCGAGAGGCCGAGGGCCAGGGCATGGGAGCTCATGTGCCAGCCGTCGGCCAGCAGCGCCATGGAGTTGTAGAACCAGCCACCACCGATCTCCGCCACCATCATGACGACGGTGAGCAGCACGGCCCAGCGGGTCTTCTGTTCGGCCAGGGGATTCCCTTCGTGGACGACGGGGTGGTGGCAGTGGGATGAAGCGAGGGATGGCATGGATTTCTCCTGAAAACAAGGATGCTATATACTATACCCCAGTATAGTTTTATTGATCGAGAGGATCCTGGATGTCACACACGGTTCACGACAAGAAGAAGCTGCTGGCACGGGTCAGGCGCATCAAGGGGCAGACCGGTGCCCTGGAGAGCGCTCTGGAACAGGAAACAGACTGCGCCGCCATCCTGCAGCAGATCGCCGCCATCCGCGGCGCCGTCAACGGCCTGATGCTGGAGGTGCTGGAGGGACACATGCGCGAGCATCTTGGCGCCGAGGAGGCGACCCATGCCGAGCGGCTGGAGGATCTGGATCAGGTGGTGAGGGTACTGCGCTCCTATCTGAAATAAGGGCGCCCGGTGATGACGGGCGCCTCTGTCAGTCGAAGTCCGCGTAGGGAGTGAGAGGCCTTGGCGGCATGTCGAGATCCCCTTGCCAGGGCTTGAAGGTGTAGCGCAGGAACAGGGTGACATGGCTGGGGGCATAGTCATCCGCCTGCTGGATGTCCACCCGGCCACCGATGCGCCAGTGTTCCGTCAGCCTGTGTTCCACCATGCCATTCAGGGTGTAGCCGAATCCACTGCTACTGCCCCCTTTCACAGGCGCATTCCTGTCTGGCAAACCGCTTGGCAACAAGCCTTCCAGCGGGTAGCGGCGACTGTCGTCGGTACGGGCGTAGGACCAGGATCCCGAGCCTCCCAGCTCCCACGACCAGTCCGGGGTTCGCTGCCGGTAGCTCACCGGCACCGAGAGCGAGAAGTACCCCTGCGGGCTGTAATACCCCCCCTGCCCCAGGGTATAGCCCCCCAGATCCTGCTGGTAGTGCCACAGCATGGTGCTGAGCCCCACGCTGGCACGGCGATGGGTCTCGTTGACGAACTTGTAATAGCCCCCTCCCATGAGCCGGGTGCGCCAGTTGTCGGGCACGTTCTTGCCGGTCAGCAGGTGCTGCTGGGCGCTGCCCCAGAACCCGACGGCCCCTCCCAGATCCCGGCTGAGATCGAGGCGGACCCCGTTCGCCCGCACCCCGCCCCAGCTGATGCCCGTGCCCGGATCCACCGTTCCCCCATAGGAGAGCAGCGAGCTGCTGACGGGCCGACGCGAGAGGGTCATCCCCCACCCCAGCGTGTGCCAGTCACCGGTCAAGGTGGCGCCACCAACCCAGTCCACCACCTCGAAACCGAGGGGCGTGGTCCCCAGATCGAACGCCCAGGCCCCCCGCTGCCAGCCTGCCGCCAGGGTGGTGCCCCGGTTCTGCTGGTGCGCGTCCCCGCTACAGTCCCTGGCCGCACAGGTACCGAACTGCGCCCGGTAAGGGGAGTCCGGCAGATCTCCGGCATCCATGTCGACCAGTTCAAGGCGGCCGAAGGCGGTACCACCGGCCAGCGGCGTATCCAGTTGCGCCATCTGGGTCAGCGCCCGCAAATCCGAGTAGCCCCCGGTACCGCTGGAGCCCCAGTAATCGCTGTCGAGGGAGAAGGTGGTCTGGCTCTGCCGGTAATGCCTGTCGAGATCGCTGCGCAGGCCGGATGTCAGCCACCCCTCCCCATCCTGACTGCGTGCCAGCCGGGTCAGCTCGCCCCCCTCCAGATCCTCGCGGGGGGCCAGACCTGCGGCCACCAGCCCCTTGCGATCCCGCACCAGAGCCCCTTCCACATCATGTTCGGCAACGCGCTGGCGGGCGGCATCGCGCCAGAACAGCGCCGTCTGCTGGGAGGCTGGTTGCATCGCCACCAGGGGTTCGTAGGCGGTGAAGATGGCGCGGGCCGTCTCCCCCTCTCCCAGCGCCTGATAGAGATTGGCTACCTGGCGGTAGTAGTTGGCCCCCTCCGGGGGCAGCGGGCTGACCGGCCAGGCGGGCAGCCAGTGACGGGCCTTTGCCAGATCGCCCCTGGCCCTGGCCAGTTCGGCCATGCCGAGCCTGGCCTCGGGCTGTTGCGGCGTGCGGGCAAGCACCTCCTGATAGCGCTGCTCCGCCAGTGCATAGGCCCCCCGATCCGTGGCCCACTCCGCCAGCATCAGGCTCGCCTCTTCATCCGGCTGCAACGGCTGAAGCAGGCGTTCTGCCCCCTCATCATCCCCGGCCTCGTGACTCGCCCTCGCCCTGGCGAGCACCTCGTCACGGGCGAGGCGCTGATCCAGCGCATCCATGTCCTGTGTCCAGCCGGACCTAGGGATGGCGGCCAGCACCCCTCTCGCCTCCACCGTCTTGTCCTGCCCCGAGAGATAGAGGGCGGTGGCGTAGCGCAGGGTTGCATCCTGCGGGTGCGCCGCCAGCCGTTCCCGCAAGAGCCGCTCCCCGCTGCCAGCCTCCCCGAGGCGGGCCCGGGTATCGGCCACTCGATAGGCCAGCCATACCTCTTCCGGGGTCAGCGCGAGTGCCTGCTCGCGAAGGCGCAGCGCCGCCGCCACCTTGCCGGCCCGATCGAGCTGATCGGCCTCCTCCTGCAACAGCCCGGCCTTGAGCCGCCGCCCTTCGGCCTGCATCCCGGGGGTGCCCTGCTGCTCCAGCAGGGCCAGAGCACGCGCCGGATCCTGCTCCTTGTAGAGATCGAACAGGCGGGCCAGTGCCCGCTTCCGCGCGCTCCCCATGGCGAGCGCCTTGCGGTAGGCGGACTCCGCGTCGGCATCGCGATGACGGCCACGCTCGCTGTCTCCGAGCCCCAGCCAGGCTTCGGGCTCACGCCCATCCTGGGCGATGGCACGGCGGTACAGGGTCGCCGCTTCATCCCACTGCTCCCGTTCCAGGGCGCTGCGTCCCTGGCTCACCAGCAGCCAGTAGCGGTTGGTGGCCAGCAGGCTGCGCCATTTGTCCTTGTCGGTCACCTCAGGGTGTGCCAGCACCCGCTCGAACTGGGCGATGGCGAGCGCGCGCTGATCGTGGCGGGAATAGGCCTGACCCAGGGCCCCCATGAGGTCGGGATCCCCGGGATTGGCGGCGAGGGCCCGCTGCAGCTCGGCGATGGAGGCTCCGCCGCTGGCGGTACGGGCCAGTGCCAGCTGTCGGGAGCGATAGGCCGGAGAGGCCCACTGCGCCTCCTGGGTGGCGAGCAGCGCCTCGGCCTTGTCGGTCTCCATCTCGGTACCGAAGAGGGCTATGTATTGCTTCAACTCGTCGATGCTCCGGGGCCCGACCGGCATGGCCTCGATGTCCGCCAGCCAGATCTCCGCCGCCTCCCCGCGGCTGTTGTCATCCTTCGCCATCTCCCGCAGCAGCCCCAGGGCCTGCTGGCGCCGACCGTCGGCCAGGTAGTGGCGGGCCAGCCCGCTGCGCACCCGTGGCTCACCCGGATATTGCCGGTTCAGGCTCTCCAGCGAGGCCATGCCCTTCGCCTTCATGGCGGGCATGCGCATCTGCAGCAGGGCATATTCCACCGCCACGTCGAGATTCGGGGGCAGATCCCCCACGAACAGGGAGCGATAGAGGCGCTCGGCCTCCTCCAGCCGGCCGGCATTGGTCAGCAGCCGCGCCTGTTGCAGTTGCTGGCGCTGGGCCGAGTCGCTCAGGGCGAGATTGGCCATGCCCTGGCGGTAAATCGGGGAGTCCGGCGCCAGCTTGCCGAGCCGGGCCAGCAGCGCCTTCGCCTCCCTGATCTTGCCCTGACGCAGGGCCTGGCGCGCCTGGGCCGCCAGCAGCTCCGGGTGATTGGGCTCCACCAGGGAGAGGGAATAGAGGCTGTTGCTGACGAGATCCTCACGCCCGCTGGCCTCCCCTATCCTGACCTGCTCGAGCAGCCAGTCCACCGGCTGCACGGCCCCCAGCGCCAGGTTGCCGCTCATCAGGCAGGCGAGCAGGCAAGCCAGGGTCACTCTGCCTGACATGACTCGCTCCAATCCGGCTGCAGGGTACCGTCGGCGGCAAAGCGATAACGCCCCTGATCCCAGCCTGCGCCGAACAGGGTCAGCACGCTGCCGTAGTAGGCATCCGCATCCAGCCCGTGATCGGAGACCTGCTTGCGCAAGGTGACCTGCGCCGGCAAGCCCCGTGACAGGGGCAGGAGGGCGGCGGCAAAGCCGCTCGGCCCTTTGCCCTGAACCTGACCACTTTGGCTGGATACCCGCTCGGGAAGATGACCCGATTCGGTCAGCTGCGCCAGCATGGGGGCAAAGTGGGCCACCAGGGAAGCCCTGGCGGGATCCTCCTCGCTCAGCATGCCGAGCCAGAGATAGACACGGATGGCGTCATAGCCACCGGTGTCGCCCTTGTCCGCCGTCACCTGCCATCCCTTGTCGGCCTGCCAGTCCACCCAGTCCGGGGCAAAGCCACGGGGCGCACTCTCCTGCAACAATTTGGGCAAGAGGGCCCGCATCTCGCCCCAGGGCCCCTTGAAGGAAGCGAATCTGGCCAGCAGTTGTGGGGGCAGATAACTGGGGTTGAGGGTCCAGCGTCCCTCCCCCTCATAGCCTTTCGCCCCGGGCAGCAACACGGGGCCGAGACCCGGCAGCGTGGCGACCTCTTCCCGGGCGATGCGGCGCAGCAACAGGGTGCCGAGGGCAGAGTAGCTGTGGTTGTCCCACAGGCGACCTGCCTCCAGCAGGCTGTAGGCTATCCAGAGATCCGAATCGGACGCGCTGTTCGCGTCCAGCACGCCCCAGTTGCCGTCCTGCTGCCTGCCCCAGAGCCAGGATGGCAGGAAGCCGGTCAGATCCCCCCGGGCGAGCCGCCGCTCGGTCCAGTCGAGCAGGCGGGCGAAGGTTTCCCTGTCGTTGTTGACCAGGGCGAAGAAGAGGCCGTAGCTCTGGCCCTCGGAGGTGGTGATCCGCCGACCGTCGGCCGGGTCGATGACCCTGCCCTCTTCGCTGATGTAGTGCTGGCGAAAATGCTGCCACGCCGGCCAGTCACAGGCCGCCAGGGCAGGCAGGGTACAAAGGGCCCAGAGCAGCAGGGCACCACAGGCTTTTTTCATCTGAGTCATCTCTTAATCTTCCTTCAGGCGGCTACGGCTGGCACCGGCCAGCAGCACCCGCAGGCCCCATCCCAGCACCAGCATGCAGAGCAGCGTCAGCCCGGCGAGGCGCAGCGGGTACTCGGCAAACAGCTGCCAGACTCGCTCCCACCAGGGCAGGTAGCCCACCTCGTAGCGATCCCCCACCACCAGGCTCTTCACCCCGGATTCCCGGATGATGGCCACCGAGCCCGCGACCTGGCCGCGCAGGGTGGCGTTTTGCAGGGTGTCGTTGAGCAGCCTGACCCCGGCCGGACCGTCGGCCAGCAGGGCCACCAGGCTGCGCTGCTCGTGGGTCGGCGACTGCAGGCCCAGGATAACGGCGATGGCGCGGTTGCCCGTCATGCCGACCCTGGCCTGGGGCTGGCGATCGGCCATGGTGTGCAGCAGATCCCCCTTGTGCTGGCGGGTCGGCTCGTTGACCCAGCTGCGGGTGGCCTGCAGCAGGGCGTCTGGCGCCAGATCCCCCTGAAACTCCTCGGGCAGGGTGCCGATGAGCAGGGTATCCAGATCGGCGGTGCGCGCCCGCTCCCAGTCGTCCAGAACCTGCAGGGAGAGCGCCGGATACCCGGTCTCAGCCCCGATGGCACCGACGGCATCGAGCAATGTGGTGATCTGCGCCGGGTGCGCCCTGGCGGGCATGACCACCTGGCTGTCGGCAAGATCCGCCATCCGGCTGAAGGGGAAGCCCGCATAGGCGAACGCCTTGAGGTTCGGCATCTCGATGAAGTGGCGATAGCCGCTGAAGTCGATGGTGGAGCCCTCGTCGATGCGCACCTGATGGGCGGGGGGCAGCACCAGATCGCAGCGGCCATCCTCCGTCCCTCCCATGTATTGCTGGGCATACTCGAACGAGAAGCTCAGGCTGTTGGCCTGGGTGGTCTTGAGCCCGGGCATGCGCAGCGCCATGGTGTCGCCGTCGTCGGCAAACCAGAGCGGCAGGGTCAGCAACCGCTCACTCTTGACCTCGCCGGGCTCGAGCGTGAACGACTTCATGAGCTGGCCGTTGACCGCCACATCCAGCCGGGAACCGTCGCGCAGGGTGGGCGAGGTGTGGTGATACTTCAGCTCCGTCCTGATGCCGTTCTCCCCCAGTAGATAGAGATCCGGCGGCAGGCGCAGCGTCATGCTCATGGGCCACAGCGTGCGCCCCGTTGCCTGCAACTGGCCCGGGTACTCCGTGAGCTCGTCAAAGCGCATCTTGCGATCCAGTCGCACCCAGTTCGGGGCGTCGTAGGGTTGACGCGGGGAGAGCGGCTTCACCTCGTCCACCATGACGCTCTGGCCACGCAGCATGACATCGCCTCGCGCCAGCCCCTGCACCGCCGTCAGCAGATCCTGCTGATCCCGCCCCAGGATCAGCAGCAGCTTCACATAGGGGTTGTCGGGGGAGCTGATCATGTCGATGGTGGGCCCCTTCACCTCGGGATAGTCCACCAGGAAATCGGGGCGCGCGTCATTGGTGGCAAAGATCACTGCGTTGCGATCCGGCAACTGGTTGATGAGCACAGGGAAATGCTGGCCCCGCCACTGGGCCTTGGTGCCGAACCAGGAGGCCAGCACCGCCGCCGCCTGCTGCTGCTCCGGGGGCACTGAGCCCGTGAACACCATGGGCAGAGTCAGCTTGCCATTGTCCCGCACGTCGAGGAACGGCATGGGGAAGAAGGAGAGCTCGTTGCGCACCGGCAGGGTCTGCAACTGCAGGGTCAGCTTGCTGTCCCGGTTGACGTTGAGCCAGAGGGTATCGCTCGCCGGGTTCTCGCACACTTTCTGATAGTGGCCAACGAAGCTCACCTTGAGGCGGTTGAAATCCTTGGCATAGCGGGGATCCAGCTCGATGCTGGCATGGGTCATCGTCCCCATCTGATCCTGGTTGAGAGCCGCCACCCCCATCAGCTCGTCATTGAGATAGACCTTGACCTGGGAGATGAGCGGCAGCAGGGAGGGCGATGGCGTGAAGTGCAGGTCCAGGGTGGCCCGGGTCACCACCTCGTCCCGCCGCACGGTGAAGTCGGCCAGTCCGTCTGGCGCATTGCCGCGCAGGGACAGGGTGCCTGGCGATGACGCCATCTGTTCGAAGCTCATCCCCTGGGTGCGCACCGGAGCGGGAACGGGCGGCAGGGGGCCGACGGCCTCGGCGGCGGTCGCACTCTGCGCCATCAGCAGGAGAGGAATAAGGTAGCGTTGTGGTTTCATCATCCTTTCACTGTCTGTGAGGTCGGAGTCCCAGCCCGGAAATCTGGGGAGACGCGACGGGGAACGAAGGAGAGGAGCCAGCGAGCCAGCTTCTCGAGGAGGATACAAACAAAGCCGATGGGTGAGGTACGGGCCAGACGCCAGTAAGCTCCCCAGCCGAGCAGGGTAATGTCGATCAGGCTGTGGAGGGGGCGATCCTTGCCCAGACGCTGCTGCCACAGGGACCAGGTATCGGCCCGGGCGAAGGTGCACTGGATGAACTCGACATGCTGTGCCTGCGCCATGGGTTCCAGCTCCAGTCCCAGCTTGCAGCCGAACACCCGCTGCACCTTGGCGGCGAACGCCTGCTCCCGTTGGTCATGGCGCAGCAGCAACCAGACCCTCTCCTTGTCGGCCAGGGGCAGGGGCGCCTCGAGCAGCACCCCGCCCCCCCCGTTGGAGTAATCCCTGACAGTACAGGGGTAGAGGTGACCGTTCGCCAGCCTGATGGCCGCAGGCATCACCATCTCCACCCTGGGATTGGCACGGACCTGCCGCGACTCGAAGGCCACCGCCAGGGCGCCGCCCAGTATGGTCATGTTGTAGAGGGTCCAGATCATGCTGAGGATCAGGGTCGGCACCTCGTCGGCAGGGCCGGTGCCGATGCGCCAGAGGCCGAACCCCAGCCCGCACAGATTGAGCAGGATCAGCAGCAGATAGGGGCGGGAGACCGACAGATCGAGGAACACCTCCTCCGTCATACCCCCCTTGGCGGTCACGTTGAACGTCCCCTTGTGGGGTGCAAAGAGCGCCACCGTGGTCGGCCTGGCGATGTACCAGGCCAGCACCGTCTCATAGACCTCGCCCCAGAAGGAGTGGCGGACCTTGCCCTGCAACCGGGAGTTGGTCAGGGCGCTGTGGAAGATGTGCGGCAACATGTAGAGGGCGATGGCCGCCGCCGGGGCATAGATGATGTAGGCGTGCAGGATAAGGAAGGCGAGCGGCGCCGTCAGGAAGATGAGCCTCGGTATGCCCGAGAGGAAGTGCAGCATGGCATTGAAGTAGCAAAGCCGCTGCCCCAGCTTGAGCCCCTTGCCGAAGAGGGGGTTGTCCAGACGCAGGATCTGCACCATGCCGCGCGCCCACCGGATGCGCTGACCGATGTGGGCAGAGAGGCTTTCGGTGGCCAGCCCCGCCGCCAGCGGGATCCGGATATAGGCCGAGGTGTAGCCGAGGCGGTGCAGCCGCAGGGAGGTGTGGGCATCCTCGGTGACCGTCTCCACCGCGATGCCGCCGATCTCGTCAAGGGCGGTGCGCTTGATGACGGCGCAAGAGCCGCAGAAGAAGCTGGCGTCCCACATATCGTTGCCATCCTGCACCAGGCCGTAGAAGAGGGCCCCCTCGTTCGGCATCTTGCGAAACCGTTGCAGGTTGTGTTCGAACGGATCGGCGGAGAAGAAGTGGTGGGGGGTCTGGACCACGCCCAGACGGGGATCCCGGTAGAACCAGCCCACCGTCATCTGCAGGAAGGAGCGGGTCGGCAGGTGGTCACAGTCGAAGATGGCGACCAGATCCCCGGTGGCCATCTTGAGGGCGTGATTGATGTTGCCCGCCTTGGCGTGCTCATGGGTCGACCGGGCCACATAGCGGATCCCGGCCTCCTCGGCGAAATCGCGAAACGCCGCCCGCCCCCGTCGTCAAGCAGCCAGATGGTCAGCTTGTCGGCGGGCCAGTCGAGCCCCATGGCGGCGTAGACAGTCCCCTTCACGATGGCGAGATCCTCGTTGTAGGTGGGGATCATCAGATCCACGCTGGGCCACTGGGCCGGATCCGCCGGCAGTTGTGCCGGGGGGCGGTGCAGGGGCCATGCGGTCTGCCAGTAGCCGAGCAGCAGCACCAGCCAGGCATAGGTCTCGGCGGCCAGCAGCAGCAGGCCGCAGGCCAGGCTGACGGGGTCGAACCAGTCGAGGGTCGAGGTGTAGCGCCACCAGATGTAGCGGCAGGAGATGGTGAGGGAGAGCACCATCATCATCAGCATGGGATAACGGCCCGGCACAGCCCGCAGGATGAAGGCCATGGCCGCCAGCAGGAGGACGAACACCAGTTGCGCCTGCAGGGTGAACGGCAGGGTGACGCAGAGCAGGGAGAGGCTCCCGGCCACCACGCAGAGCAGCACGCTCTTCCAGCGCGCCTCGCGGGGCGTGGCCCTGGCGGCGGCCAGCCCTTTCTCCTCCTGGCGGGCCAGGAAGCCCCCGAGAGCCTGAGTGCCCCTATGCCAGATCCGCTGCCAGGAGGCAGGCCAGCGCAGAGGGATGGGCTGTGGGCGACGCACTATCATCCAGAGGCTCTGCAACAGAACGCGCAGGGGATCCCCCACCCGGGGGTGCGTCAGCTGGGGATAGAGCCCCCGGGCATGGCCCAGCACCCATTGCCAGCCATGACGCTCGAGGGGGAAGAGAGCCCAGGCCAGCAGCCAGCCCAGGGTCAATGCGGCCGCCCCCGGGCGGGAAGCCCCCCGCTCACGCAGTGCGCGATAGCGCTGCGAGCACCAGAGGCCCGCAGCCGGCGTCAGCAGCCGCACTCTCATCGGGGGGCCTCCCCCTCTGCCAGACACCAGGTCGCCAGGGCGGCCAGCTCGTGGGCAACCAGACTGGTGGGGGCATAGCGGCCGACCGGCAGCTTGGCGGCCATGGCCTCCGCCATGGCTTCGTCCCTGTGCAGATGAAGATTGAGCAGAGGGAGCCCCCCTGCCAGCCAGAGATCCAGCAGCCCCTGCTGCAGGGCCCGCTGGCTGGAGAACTGGGTCACCAGCAGACGCTCATCGGCCGCCCAGGGGTGGCGGTGAAGCCGCACATGGCAGTTGGCATCCGCATTGACCACCAGCAAGCGCCTGCAGGGGATGACGGGGGCCATGCCCAGGGGCAGATCCAGCAGCACCAGATCATAGCCATCGATCCCCGCCAGCCACTCGGCCGACGCCCCCTCCTCCCCGCCATGGGAGAGCAGATCCAGTCCCTCCTCCCGGCGGTGAAGCGCACCTCGCCACTCCCGCGCCGGCTGGGTCAGCCGGCTCCAGCCTCCCGGATCGTCATGGGGCAGGCCAAGGTGGATGCCAAGCTGGTTGTCCGGGCAGAGATCCACCGCCAGCACCCTTGCCCCCTGCTCATGGGCAGCCTGGGCCAGTCCGGCCACGATGGCGGTGGTCCCCACACCTCCCCGGATCCCCTGCAGGGCGATCACCTTCATGCAGACCTCCCCTCGCCAGTCCCCTCGGGCCCTTTCACTGCCACCTCCGCCAGCAGGGGGAAGCGTGCGCACAAGGCGGCGAGCCGCTCCCTGGCGGCAATATCCTGATAGGAGAGGCTGACACCAAAGGCCTGCTGGACCATGGCCACGTCATTGATCACCGTGCCCTCCACCGGGACGCCGAAGGGGGTCTGCATGTCTGATTGCCGTTCGCTGCGCATCGTCACTTCCGGTCTCATTGGGGATAGGGGACCCAGTCCCCCTGCCCCAGCTTGATGTGGTACTTGCCCTGATATTCGATCACCACCGAGCCCTGGTTCTCGGACACCGGCGGGGTCTGCGGCAGGTCGCCCAGCAAGGCATCCCAATCGATGGTCTCGCTCCCGAACACATCCTTCCCCACCAGCCTGGAGACCAGTTCTGATACCGCCAGGAAGCTGCTGGGGGTGTCCACGTTGCGGGTCGCCTCGTGGGGCGCCTTGGTACCGAGCAGGGCAACCCCCACCGGCACCTGGGTGATGCTCGGGCTGGGAATGTCCCGCAGCCCGGCCATCTGCATCTTGTCGCCGGTGAGAGCGGCGCCGTGCTCAGGCACCATCACCACGGCCACCTTGCGGCCGGATTGCTCCAGCGTCGTCATGAAGTCGTCCAGCTGATCCAGCAGGGTCTTGAGCCTCGCCTTGTAGGGCGCTATCTGGCGGCTCGCCACATAGCGGTTGCCATCGTGCAGGGCGATGAGGTTGAAGAAGGTGACGTTGCGTGCCGCCTGACTCTGTGTCCGCTCGTTCAGCCAACGGCCGAACAGGGCATCCCCGCGATAGATGGGCTCGCCATCGAAGGAGGCGAGGTCATGGGCCAACCCCTTCTTGTCCATGGGAGTCACATCCAGCCCGGCATACTGCTGCAGGCCGGTCAGGTAGTTGCCAAAATCCCCCGAGTGATCCATGGCCACCTGTTTGGCAAAGCCGAGCTGGGCCAGGTTCTCGAACAGCAGGCATTGCTTCGGCGCCGTCACATAGAGTCCCTGGTGGCTGGTCTGCCCGCAACTGGCCCGCAGCAGGCGAATGGAGCTCGGGCCGCTGTAGGAGGTGGCGGAGTTGAAGCGGTTGAAGCGAATGTCGAAGTGGGACCAGACCGGATGCCCGCTCAGGCCGCTCGCCTCCACGTCACGCCAGGCCAGGGAGCAGACATTGATGATGAGCACATCGAAGGGGGTCGCCTGGGCTGGCAGGCTCTCCGTGAAGTGCGCCAGTCTCTCCTGCTCCTCCCGATAGAAGTCATCGAGATAGGCGTTGAGGTTCTCGTTGGTCGGCGGGGCACTCTGGTCAAGCTGCTCCTCCATGGGCAGCACTGAAGAGCGGGTCTCCTCCCGGGACGTGTTCAGGGCATGCTCGCTCGCCCCCTTGCTGCTCGCGAAGGGATTGCTCACCTGGGGCGAGACCCAGAGCCAGAGCAGCGCCAGCAGGATCCAGGGGGTGAAGCGCAGCCACTGGGCGATGAACAGATAGAGTGTCAGCAGCACGAACCCCGCGCCGACCATCTCCCAATTGATGAAACGCCCGAGCAACTCCGCCCAGTAATCCAGGGTGAAGGAGAAGACCTGGCTGCCCTGGGCACGAATGCTCTCTATCCCCGGCAACCAGGTATCGTGATAGAAGATCCCCGCCCCCACCGGCAACGCCAGCCAGTGCCGCGCACGGCGCCACCCGACCCTTGGCAGGGGAAAGATCAGGAAGGCGGCAAACACCAGGTTGATCAGGGGGTCGAAGTTGAGATATCCCCCCAGAGCAGGGCGAACTTGGCAAGAAAATAGACATTCCAGCCACCCAGGCCATGCCAGTCCAGCCAGGGAGAATCGGCATCAGAAACGTGTCGGGTCATCGGCGATGAGTCACCTGTTATCGTGGGCCCCCCGAAGGGGCCGGGCACACTGCAATGGTTGTCAAAAGAATAGCCTGACTATTATGCAACTATTAATTTGTCTCAGGTGGCGCTGAACCTGACTCCCCCGGATGGGTGTAAGGGGAATGAGAGGGGCCGTATGTATCCATATATTATCCAAACGATCCCGATAAGGCAGCCTTCTCTGACAAAATGGGAGGAACGTGCAGACGGGATGCAGGATCCTGACAAGGGCCCCGCGCTTACCACTGCGACAGACTTTGTCAGCCCTGTCGCCATCTCGAACAACTTGAGGCCACCTCTGGATTGCGCCATCATATCGGCCCGGCTGATGGCCGGCCGAATTGGACAGTCAACTTCAAGGACCCCCCATGTTTGAACACGTCGATGCCTATGCTGGCGACCCCATACTGACGCTAGTCGAGACCTTCCATAAAGATACCCGCGAGCAGAAGGTGAACCTGGGGATTGGCCTCTATTACGACGAGCAGGGCCGCATTCCGCTGCTGCCGTCGGTGCAGCAGGCCGAAGCGCAGCGCGCCGCCGCCCCGGCCCCGCGCCCCTACCAGCCGATGGAAGGCGCCGCCAACTACCGCACTGCGGTGCAGCACCTGCTGTTTGGCGCCGAGCACGAAGCGGTCAAGGCGGGTCGCATCGCCACCATCCAGACCATCGGCGGCTCCGGCGCGCTGAAGATCGGCGCCGATCTGCTCAAGCGCTACTTCCCGACCTCCGAGGTGTGGGTCAGCAATCCCACCTGGGACAACCACAAGGCGATGTTCGAGGGGGCCGGTATCAAGGTGCACGACTACCCCTATTACGATGCGGCCACCGGCGGCGTGCAGTTCGACGCCATGATCGACTGCCTGAGCAGCCTGCCTGCGAAAAGCATCGTGCTGCTGCACCCCTGCTGCCACAACCCGACCGGGGTGGATCTCTCCCGTGCCCAGTGGGACCAGGTGATCGCCCTGGTGGTCGAGAAGAACCTGATCCCCTTCATGGACATCGCCTATCAGGGCTTCGGTGACGGGCTGGAAGAGGATGCCTACGCCATTCGTGCCATGGTGGCCGCCGGCGTCAGCTTCTTCGTCAGCAACTCCTTCTCCAAGAACCTCTCCTTCTACGGCGAGCGCTGCGGCGGCCTGTCGGTCATCTGCCAGGATGCCGAAGAGGCGAGCCGGGTGCTGGGCCAGATGAAGGCCACCGTACGCCGCAACTACTCCAGCCCCCCCACCCACGGCGGCCAGATCACCGCGGCGGTGATGAGCCAGCCCGAACTGCATGCCATGTGGGTCGGTGAGGTGACCGAGATGCGCACCCGCATCAAGGCCATGCGCCAGAAGCTGTTCGAGGTGCTGAGTGCCAAGGTGCCGGGCCGCGATTTTGGCTACTTCATCAACCAGCGCGGCATGTTCAGCTACACCGGCTTCACGCCGGAGCAGGTGGACCGCCTTCGGGAAGAGTTCGCCGTCTACCTGGTGCGCTCCGGTCGCATGTGCGTGGCGGGCCTCAACAGCCGCAACGTCGACTACGTGGCCGACGCCATGGCCGCAGTGCTCAAGGGCTAAGCCCGCAAGCCCCGCTCAGGCGGCAATGCTGATCAGTTAAGGATCCATTGACCGATCCTTCTGCTGTAGGACAATCCGGAACCAATCACTGGTTCCGGATTTTTTTATGTCTATTGCAAACGATCTGAACGATGTTGTTGAGGCATCTGGCGACATGCTGGCTCGGCTGGCCATTTTTGCCGACCATATTCCCGACGAATGGATTACTGCCGCTGCCGCCTTGTCTGAAAAGGCCACTATCCGCCGACGCCGCTTACCTTCTGATATGGTCTTGTGGCTCGTCGTGGGGATGGCCTTTTTCCGCAATGAGCCTATCTCCGAGGTCGCTCGGCGCCTCAACATCTGTGCAGAAGGGTTGGCCAATGATGCCTTGCTCGCGGACAGTGCCCTGTCTCAGGCTCGTCAGCGACTCGGCAAACAGCCGCTCGAGTGGCTGTTCAAACAGTGCGCCGATGTGTGGGGGCGGGAACGTTATCCTGAAGACCATTGGCACGGTTTACAGGTCTTTGCCATCGATGGGGCCCTGTTCCGAACCCAGGATATGCCTGAACTCAGAGCACATTTCGGCTCGGGTAACACCTCAACCAACCGGCAGACACCCTACCCGATGCTGCGGTTGGTCACGCTCATGAATGTCCGCTCGCATGTCATTGCCAACGCGGCCATCAGCCCGTACCGCAAAGGGGAAATCCCCCTGGCCAGCGAGTTCATTCACTCATTGCCGGACAAGTCAGTGACCCTGCTGGATAAAGGCTTCTTCGGTGCCGACCTGTTGCTGCGTATTCAGGCCGAAGACACCGACCGTCACTGGCTCATCCCGGAACGCAACGGGCTGGTATACACGGAACTTGAGCGCTATGGCGACGGTGACCGTCTGTTGCAAATGACGGTCTCGCCTCAGGCTCGCAAGAAAAACCCGGCGTTGCCGACACACTGGCAAGTTCGCGCAGTGACCTATGAGGTGGCAGGCAAGGA
>NZ_JALIHH010000212.1:0-7333 GCF_022869435.1 Aeromonas sp. LsrichE-8G | reverse complement strand
GTTGTGGTCGTGGCAGAGGTGGTAGGATAGGCATCAACTCAGTCCTTTGGGTGTGGCTTGTTTTGTTTAGCGACTAATCAGATCGCACAAACTGGACTGAGTTCCCTTCCTCCGGTGATCTACTATTCGGAACAGCTATTTAGTGATTGGTTCCGGATTGTCCTACAGCAGAAGGATCGGTCAATGGATCCTTAACTGATCAGCATTGCGCCATGTGCGGCCCTGTTTGAGGTACTGACCGGCAATCTCACCAATCTTGCCTATAAACACCACCCGGTGCCATTCGGTCCGCTCTTGCTGTTGGCCGGTTTGCCGATCACGCCAACTCTCGGAGGTCGCCAGACTGATGGTGGTCACCGCCCCCCCTTGTGCCATCTGCCGCACCTCCGGCTCCTGGCCAAGATGGCCGATCAGCATGACTTTGTTGATACCCCGAGTTGCCATATTTGCTCCAATTTTTTTATAGATAGAAAGTCGGCGGGGTCACGATCGCAATCGTTCATCCCATTACTGTATCGAATTGCGCCGGTTGAAAGGGTACGCCCCTCCACACTTACTCGCCCTCGACGGATTGACTCTTGGTGCGGGTGAAGAGGGGGAGTGATGCATCGCCCTCCGCAATCGGGAACCACCATACCCGCGACTCCCCATCACGTAGCTGTGACCATTTGGTGCCGGGGGCGGCTTTCGCCTTGTTGAGGGAGGGGAGGAGGTCAACGTGCCACCGGCAGATCTTCCCAACGGGTGGTGTAACAGGGGCTCAGGTGCGCTTGGCGCATCATCCACTCGGGTGACCCCGTACCCTGACTGGCAAAGCCGACTTTTCCCAATCCTTTGGCCTTGATCTGATCGAGCACCGCCATCAGCGCATCCGATTGAGGGGAGGGCGAGGCAAACAGATCGGCCTGTTGCTGCCCCTTGGGGGTGAACTCACTGAGCATCACGCCCGCTTTTTGATAGCGATGGCCGTCGCGCCAAATTTGCGGTAGCAGCACGCTCACTTGCTGCAGCAGCAAACGGGTGTCATCGGTTGGGCAGACCAGCCGAACGCCGGCCTGCTCGCTGTAATAGGGGGCCTGCTCATCAAACGGGCTGGTGCGCACAAACAGGTGCACCCGCTGGCAGCACATTTCCTCCGCCCGCAGCTTCTCGGCAGCGCGAGCCATAAACCCCGCCAGGGCTTGTGCCATTGCCGCGCACTCGGTGATCCGCTCGCCAAACGAGCGGCTGGAGAGGATCTGTTGCTTCGCCACCGATTCAACGGCCAGCTCTGCGCAAGGCAGGCCACGTAGCTCCTGCACGATCCGCTCGACCACCACGCCGAATTGGGCGCGCAACCTTTTGGCATCGCTGGCGACCAGATCGGCCACCGTGTGTATGGCTTGCCGTTGTAACTTGACCGTCAAGCGGCGACCAATCCCCCACACCTCCTCCACCGGGGTGATCGCCATCAGCCGGGCCCGGCGCAGTTCATCGTGCAAATCGACCACGCCGCCGGTGGCAGGCCACTTTTTGGCGGCATAGTTGGCCAGTTTGGCGAGGGTCTTGGTGGGGCCAATGCCGACCCCGACCGTGAGGCCGGTCCACTGCAGCACCCGCTGGCGGATCTGCTGCCCATAGGCGGTGAGATCCCCGGCAAACGACGCCGACAACGCCAGAAATGCTTCATCGATGGAGTAGACCTCTAGCTCAGGGGCCATGGTCTCCAGCGTGCTCATCACCCGGCTCGACATATCACCATAGAGGGCATAATTGGAGCTGAACGCCACCCCGCCATGCGCCTCAAACGGCTCGCGTATCTGAAAGTAGGGCACCCCCATCTTGATGCCCATCGCCTTGGCTTCGTAAGAGCGAGACACCACGCAGCCATCGTTGTTGGAGAGCACCACCAGTGGTCGCCCACGCAGCTCGGGGCGAAACAGCCGCTCACAACTGGCGTAGAAGTTATTAACATCAACCAGCGCAATGGCCATCACGCTGCCTCAAATTACCGATCACATGGGTCACCACCCCGAACAGCTCAAACCCTTGCTCGGCATCCACCGCCAGCGGGGCAAAGGCTGGGTTGGCGGGCAGCAACGCGAGCCGGGGGGTGAGTTGCAAGATCTTCACCGTAAAGCCGCCATCGAGCAGTGCAATCACCACGTCACCGTGGCGGGCGGTCAGGCTCTTATCGACCACCAACACATCACCGGGAAAGATACCGACCCCGGTCATGCTCTCCCCCTCGGCACGCAGGTAGAAGGTGGCGGCCGGATGGCTGATGCAGTGACGATTGAGATCGAGACTGCCTTCCAGATAGTCGCTGGCGGGGCTGGGAAAGCCGCAAGAGGCCCGCTGCAAGAACAGCGGCATGGCCACCTCAGTGGCTGAAAGGTCTGGGGTGAGTAGGTTCATCATGCTGCAAGGCTGTATATCCATACAGCCATTATAAAACCCAATGTTTGCATCAACGCAAGTTTTGGTTGGCCAGGATCGCGTAGCATGGCCTCAATCGGTAACAACATGGTCAATGGAAGATGACGAGACGAAGGAAATATATCTGCCCGGCCTGCAGGCAAAAGAGTGGTGTTGATATCGTCTATGGCATGCCGTCTGAAGAATTGGTCGCGATGAGCGATCGCCGTGAAGTGGCATTGGGGGGGTGCTGCATTGAGATCGGCTACTCGATGGAGCGGTGTTGCACCCTCTGTCAGCATGAGTGGCGCATTAAACGTAGAAAACCGACTGCGCAAACGGAGTAACCCACCGCCAGTGGGAAGGGGCGTGGGTGGCTAGCCCCTGCAACCCGGTTTTGCGGCAACGGGCTGCAACATGCTCGCAGCAGAGCCGCGAACATCTGCCTGAAAATGGTACATGTGCAAAACCTCAGTATCGGAGCGGGCGGCGAACACAGTACCCTTAACTAGGTACACATCAGAGGAAACCGGCGATGGACCGCAGACGACAGCATCGAGATCAGGTTCACCTTGGCCGACAGTCACCACGAGCGAGGTGGCGTGGGTTAGCCCTGTTCGGTGTGCTGGCGGGCTGGTTGTTTGCTCATCCTGCGCAAGCGGCCAACTGCACCTATCGGCAAGATGCATTGGGCCATACCCGCTACCGGTGTGACGATGGCAAACAGGGCACCCTGCGTGAGGATGCGCTCGGCTGTTAATCAGCAGGTTGCAAGGGGATGCTACTCCTTCTTTTATAGGGCTTTTCTGCATCATTCGCTCGCAACAGTCTTCAGTCTTGCCGGAGCGTTGGTGCATATATCTCTTCCATGGACATTACACGTATGAAAAACAGACAGAGTGCCGCCAAGGGATGTCTGCTTGGCCTCGCTATTGGCGATGCATTGGGTACAACCCTAGAGTTTGCTCCCCGTGATAGTTACACGGCATTGACAGATATGATCGGGGGGGGGCCATTTAAGCTCGAAGCTGGTCAATGGACCGATGATACCAGCATGGCCTTGTGTTTGGCTGACAGCCTGTTGGCATGTCATCGACATGATCCACTCGATCAGTTAGCTCGCTATCAACGTTGGTATCGGCAGGGTGAAAACTCAGTGACAGGTTATTGCTTTGACATTGGTAGTACCGTCAGAAGGGCACTACGCCAGTATGGTCATAGTGGCGACCCTTATCCTGGCAGTGAAGATGCCATGAGTGCAGGAAACGGCAGCTTGATGCGATTAGCGCCCATTGTGCTCTTTTACAGTCAGCATAGGGTGCAAAAAAGAGAGAATGCTCTGCAATATCTCTTGAATATGGTTGCACTGAGTTCTCGTACTACCCATGGTGAGGCTCGGGCCGTTGCGGCGTGTCAGTTGATGGCACTGTTTATTGATAAGGCGTTGCTCATCGATCCCTCCCAAGATGCTGGCAAAGATGCGGTTCTGAAACTGACAGAGTCTGAGTTGAGTGCGTTGGGAGTATTGCCGGAGGAGATAGACGCGATCGCGTGTGGAACTTATCGCCACAAGACTCGTCACGAGATTTCCAGTAGTGGTTATGTTGTGCACAGCCTGGAGGCGGCACTATGGAGTTTCTGGCATAGCACTACATTTGCCGAAGGTGCTTTGCTGGCTGCCAATCTAGGGGATGATGCCGACACTGTGGCTGCTATCTATGGCCAACTGGCCGGTGCCTATTATGGCGAAGAAGGGATCCCGGCTAGTTGGCGTGAGCGTTTAGCCTGGTATGACAAGATTTCTGATATGGCACTGACGCTACATGACGCAAATACCTGTCGCTTGCCTCAGGACTGCGAATTGGCCGAACTGGTTATACGTATGCAAGGTGTGGTGGAGCAGAGTGAGGATGAGCAGACGTTGGTGCTTGCTTCTGCCTGCTATGAGCTGGGAATCATGCAGCCAACTGGTTTGGATTGGCCGCAAGCCAGCGTTGTAATGGCACCGCAGTCATCCCTGACACCAGCAGAGCAAGAGCAGGCACAGAGTGCCGTGATTGCGACCTGGTCCAGGCTCGACTGCTGCTGCATGTTGACCGCACTCATTCGGATGGATCGTTTTTGCGACAACCTTCTCTATGATGCTGTGCGTAGTGGTCTTGTTGCCATGATATTGCAGAGATTTTCTCAACTATTGGTGGTTTGATTGGGTTTTATTGGATCTCTTACCGCTTCGTTGCCACAGCGATAACAACCGCAAACAACACCAGCGTTTTCTAGATGATGTGGCGGAGGTGAGCGAGCAACATCAGGCCTGGATTGTTGTTTATGCGATCTGCCCGTGTTGCGATCTTTATGCGCTTTGGGGATTCGTTGCCGGCATCACCGGTGGAGTGGCTGACTGATAATGGCTCGGCGTATCGAGCCCATGAGACCCGCGCGTTTGCACGAGAAATCGGGTTGGAGCCCAGAACTACTGCGGTGAGAAGCCCACAGAGTAACGGTATAGCGGAGAGCTTCGTGAAGACGATGAAGCGAGACTATATCGAGATGATGCCAAAACCGGATAGCCGAACAGCGGTAGGCAATTTGGCTATCGCGTTTGAGCATTATAACGAACACCACCCGCACAGCGCCTTGGGATACCGTTCACCCCGGGAATTTCTGCGCAGTCGGGTATCACAATCCTAAGCGGGAAAAAGTGTCTGGACCTATGGGGTCAAATCCAACGGATAAACAGTCAGGTGCTCGTAGTGGCGTCGTGAGCTGGGCCACTACAAAGCACCAGCCCGCTATGAAATTTGCAAATCTGCATTCTTGAGCTTAAAGACACAGCCTTGCCGGATCAGCTCCTCCCGGTTGGCGAGCACCAGTGGGTAGAGCAGGGGATTATTAGCATGTTCCCCGTTGTAGCTCACCTGCATCCGCTCCAGGGCGTAATGCATCAAGGGGACGCGCTGTTCTATCAGCAACTTGCCGTCGGTCATCGCATAGTCGCTGGCGATAATGGCCTGCTGTTCATCACCCAGACAGGGATTGGGGGTCACCACAGCGACCACCCGATTGTTCCACTCCAGATCCTGATCTCGACCGTGGGCCGAAGCGTCGAGTAGCTCCGGCTTGCCCCGAAAGCGGCTCATCACAAAGTCCAGATAATCCCTCTTCTTCTCGCAATACGCCCGCACATGCCAGCGAATGCCGTCATAGACCAAGGTATGGGGAACTATATTGCGCCCGCTACGCTCGGCCGAACTGAGCGACACATAATCCACATCCACCCGTAACTGGCTGCGGGCCGCCTGCACCAGACCGCGTACGATGACGGGGTCGATATGGCGGTTAGGCACATCCAGGATCTCGATATGGCCGTAACGCAGGTCCATCAGTGGCAGCGCCAAGACACCTGCCTCATGCTGGCGCTGATGCTGCTTCTCTCGGTGCAGCAGCAACAGATACTCATCCACCTTGCCTTCGCTAAAGCGAGGGCTGAACTGGGCGGTAGGTTTGTAGCCCTTGAGATTACGGTCGTACTCCAGCCCTTGTGGCGAGACCTCCTGGATATAGCGGTTGATATCCCTCGACGCCTGCTGGCGGCCAATGTTGAAGGCAGTGCAGAGGTGGTTGGTGGTTAGGCGGCCTTCCCACATCAACACGATCTCCAGCAGTCGAAAACGCAAAGTCTGATCCCAGGTGAGCGCCCCAGCGGTCATATGTGCTCCAAAATGCGACATGTGAATGTAACCAGTATCGGCATGAGTATACAGGCGACATATACTGGCAGCACCAATTGTGTAGGGCGTTGTTGATCAAATCCGTCGCTGGATGGCCGTTCCCCAACCCGTTGATACCACTCAATTCACTGGCTGGCGAACAGGCATACCAAGCCCTATCAGCTTGTTCATCACCTTCACGCCAGCCAGGATTTCGCCCACCTGGGCGTTGTAGTTCCGCAGGCTCAGCGTTGGCCCGATGAGTTGCTTGAACCGGTACATGGCGGTCTCGGCTATCGAGCGCTGGTGATAGCCGGAGTCTTTCTTCCATTGCTTCAGTTCACCGGCCTTGAGCGCCGTCACCGCCTCGTTGCGGGGATGGCCTTCCTCCCACGGTGCCGCATTTTTTCTCGGCGGTATGGTGGCTTTCGCCCCCTTCTTCTTCAGTAGCGCATGACAGGCCTTGGTGTCATACGCACCATCGGCGCTGACCTGTTTTATCTTGCGTCGTAAGGGGTTGAGCAACGTCGGTAACACCTCGTTATCCGCCACCGTCTCCAGGCTGACTTCGGCAGCGATGACCGCATGGGTTGTGGCATCCACCGCCAAGTGGAGCTTGCGCCACACTCGTCGCTTCTCCTTGCCGTGTTTGCGAATTTTCCATTCGCCTTCGCCATAGACCTTGAGGCCGGTGGCATCAATGACCAAGTGAGCCACCGGGCCTTGGCTGGGGAGGCGGTACTTGATGTCGACGGTCTTGGCGCGCTTGCTGATACAGCTATAGTCCGGCGACTGCAAAGGCACCGCCATCAGTTGGAACAACGAGTTAATGAAGCCTTCTAGCGCCCGCAGCGGCAACTTGAACAAGCCTTTTAGCATCAGGGCCGTCTCAATGGCGGTGTCACTGTAGTGGAAACCTCTCCCTCGGCGGCCATGGTGGACCAGGCAATGCCACTGCTTAATGGCTTGTTCGTCCATCCAGATGGTCAACGAACCGCGTTGCACCAAGGCTTGGTTGTACTGCTGCCAGTTGCTGATCTTGTGCTTGGACTTGCCCATCTGATGCTCTCGGAGACTGCGCGTATCTATTCACCAGGACGGGGTTGACGGCATCAGTTCTGCCGGGATGGGATAATCTGTCTTCTCGATGCACGCCCTGACCACGGCCCTCAACCACTCCTGTGGGCAGCGGCCCAATCGCTTGCCGGTCTCCACCAACGACAGGA
>NZ_JALIHH010000211.1:0-313 GCF_022869435.1 Aeromonas sp. LsrichE-8G | reverse complement strand
GGAAAATTCGCAAACACGGCAAGGAGAAGCGACGAGTGTGGCGCAAGCTCCACTTGGCGGTGGATGCCACAACCCATGCGGTCATCGCTGCCGAAGTCAGCCTGGAGACGGTGGCGGATAACGAGGTGTTACCGACGTTGCTCAACCCCTTACGACGCAAGATAAAACAGGTCAGCGCCGATGGTGCGTATGACACCAAGGCCTGTCATGCGCTACTGAAGAAGAAGGGGGCGAAAGCCACCATACCGCCGAGAAAAAATGCGGCACCGTGGGAGGAAGGCCATCCCCGCAACGAGGCGGTGACGGCGCTCAA